>JAAYXR010000011.1 GCA_012515785.1 Acholeplasmataceae bacterium
TATTACCATCAAGAATTGACATTAAGAACGCTGATTTCTCAATTGAGCAAACTGCACCAGTTGGACAACCAGCAGAAACTGGTTGGGGTTGGCATGCAGGCTGGAATAGTGGCGCTCAATTTAACGTAAGTATTCCAGGTGGTGCTGACGGCTGTGCTACAATTGAAGTTATTAAACCAGGTAACGTCGTTCACGGAGTTCAATTCTATCAACAAAATAAAGTAGTTGACCAAGGTTCAATTTATAAGATTACTTTCAGAGCTAAAGCTGACGTTCCAAGACAAATTATGTTTGCTTTAGAATCAGGCACTAATAGACAATATGATGAAATTTTCATGCTTACTACTGAGTGGGCTGAGTATACTATTATTTATCACCATGAAAAAGCTTCATTTACTAATGGTAAATTCGCTTTCTTCTTAGGTATGGTAGGTAAAGAAGCAGTTGATGGTGCTAGCGTTTACTTAGATGATATTGAAATCGTTACAATCGAAGAATTTGTTGATGCAACTAAACCTCAATTATTCAATGTTGGCGATACCACAATTGCTAAGGGTGTTCCTTTTGATCCACAAGTTGGTGTTGAAATTTATGATAACCACGATAAAGATTTAACTTGGGAAGCTAACGTTCTAGTTACTAGCGAAGTTAATTTTGGTGTTGTCGGTGTTTATGATGTTGAGTATAAAGTTACTGATAAAGCTGGAAATTCTCAAACTTACTTAAGAAAAGTTAAAGTTGTTGAACCAACAGATTTATATGAAAATACCTTTGGACTTGTTAATGGTGATTTCTCAGTTGCCCAAGAAGGTCCAGTTGGACAACCAGCAGAAACTGGCTGGGGCTGGCATGTTGGCTACAATAGTGGCGGAGTCTTTACCGTAAGTATTCCTGGTGGTGTTGATGGTGCGGCTACAATTGATGTTACTAATATTGGTAATGTTGCGCACGCAGTTCAATTCTATCAACAAAATCGCCATGTTGAAGCATATGGTATTTATAAATTAACATTCAAGATGAATTCAACTAAAGCGACAGCCATTCGCTTAAGTTTAGAATCTGGAACAATTGTTAAATGGTTCAAGATTATTAACGTAGAAGCAACTGAAAAACTTTATACAGTTTATATGACTAACCCAGGTGGCGGATTTAAGAACGCTAAATTAGGATTCTTCTTAGGTAAAGCTAACGAAAATTCACAAGCATCAACCTTCACAATTGATGATGTTAAAGTTGAATTAATTGGCCACGCTTTTGATACTGATTTACCAGTTATCCTAAATAACAAACCACTTGAAATTGAATTAGGAGCAATAGAGGTCGATCCATTAGCTGGATTAGCTGCTTTAGACCAATCAGACATTTATGTTGATATCTCTAAAGTTGTTGTAACTCCTCCAGCAGATTTTGACATAACCGAACCTGGTGAATATGACTTTGTATTAAAATTAACTGACAGAGCTGGAAACGTCTTAGAAACAGTTAGAAAAGTTATTGTTCCTGGTGGATTATTACCATCAAGACTTGATATTAAGAATGCTAACTTTGATATTGACCAATTAGTACCAGTTCCACAAAGAGCCGAAACTGGTTGGGGCTGGCATGGTAGTGGTAAATTTAATGTTAAGATCGAAGGTGGAATGGCGGTTATTGAAGTTCAAGATTCTTGGATTGAATGGTACGGAGTTCAATTCTATCAACAAAACAAGATTCTAGATGAAGGTTCAATTTATGAAATTACCTTTAGAGCGAAAGCATTAGATCCAAGAACGATGAGATTCGCTTTTGAAAACCAAACTCCTGGTCCAGCATTCTCATATTTCCAAGAAGTGTTACTAACTACTGATTGGGTAACTTATAAAGTAATTTACAAACACGAAAAACCAACTTACAATAATGTTAAGTTAGGATTCTACTTAGGTAAATTAGATGGATCAAGTATTCCAACTACAGTTTATATTGATGACTTAGAAATTAAGACAATTGAAGCGGTATATGATGATATCGCACCAATTATCTTTGGTGCTCATGATATTACGGTCGAACAAAACGGTTATTTCACTGAAAAAGAAGGATTAAAAGTTTGGGACAACGCGGATACAACATTAACTCTTGCTGATGTAGTTGTTGAAGGAAACTTTGATATAACTACTCTTGGTTCTTATCCACTTACTTACAAAGTAACTGACGCTAGCGGTAATGTAGGAACATATACTCGTACAATTAAAGTTATTGAAGGCGCAGACTTTGAATTTGTCGAGGTACCAATTGCTAATGGTGATTTCTCAGTTGAACAAACTGAACCAATGACGCAACCAGCGACAACTGCATGGGGCTGGCACGGAGCCGGAACCTTTACAGTAAGTATTCCTGGCGGTGTCGATGGTGTGGCGACAATCGATGTCACAAACCCAGGTACAGTTCCTCACGGAGTCCAATTCTATCAACAAAACAAGACAATCATTGCTGATGGAATTTATCGTTTCAACTTCAAGATGAAAGCTAGTGTTGCTAGAAGCATCCGCTTAAGTTTAGAAGCTGGAACTAATTTAAGAGACTATGCAATTGTTGATATTACAACCGAATGGGTTGAATACTCAATAACAATGAGACCTGTTGGAGCCAGCTTTACTAATGCTAAGGTAGCTTTCTTCTTAGGTTACATTGATGAAACAAGTGTTCCAGCAACATTCTATATTGACGATGTCTTCTTTGAATTAATTGGTTATCGTGAAGACGTACTTGCTCCAACAATTTCAGGAATCAAAGATGTTGAAATTAAAGTTGGACAAGCATTCGATCCACTTGCAGGAGTAAATGTTCATGACTATCATGATTTATCAGTAGTTAAAGGCGATATCGTTGTTGACGGAACAGTTGATACTAACACAATTGGTGTCTATACACTTACTTATAAGATTAAAGACTCTAAAGGAAACGAAAGAGTTTATACACGAATAGTAACCGTAGTGGCTGCTGAGTAAGAAATTTTTTGAAGACAAGGCCCCTAAAAAGGCCTTGTCTTTTCTAAAGTTTTGCAGTAGAATATAGATATAAAGGAGTAATTATGATTAAAAAATCATTTTTCGTCGTAGCTGCAGCATTTCTTATAGTAATAATTACTTTTTTCGTCATGCATGGACAAATAAGTAAACGTACTAATGAAGTTTATTATGATTTGGTAGCTGAAGCTAATCGAGGAGAGTTTGATAATTTTATTAGATATCAAACTTTGTACTATCAAAAACAGGAATCACTTACTCTTCCTGAGTACAAAGTTGATTTTTATTTAACTGTGGATAAACTTGAACCTGTTATTACTAAGTATTTAATCATTCTTACACCACTAACTGAAATAGAACACGCTAAAAAAGCAAATGATGAAAATGATAAAACAAGGGCTTTATTAATTAATGATGAAAAAACAATTAGTTCTAATGATTTAGATTATTATGGGAATTATCCAATTAGTTTTGGGTTAACCAAAAATAACTTTTACTATTATAGTTTTCCAGTAGAATCAGGAAATATGACAATTAATTTAACTGATTATAATGGCAATAATATTTTAGATAAAAACATAACCCTTGATATTAAAACTTCAAGCGAAGATTTAGAAACTAGTTACGTCAAAGGGTTTACCTCACAAGAAATAACTGAATTATTACAAAAAGATAAAAATTATTTAAATATAGTATATGTAACATTTGGTTTCTTAACAGCACTAGCGGTAGTTGTTGGGTTTTTCTATTTCAAAAAAATAAACATAGAAAAGACCCAAAAGAATGAAACTTATATGAAATTATTATAATTTTTTATTTGCAACAATTAGGAAATCGATTTCAAAAAAAGGAGGATTATATATGATTTATAAACATATTACTCTTGATAAAAATTATGGGTATTATTTCCCTCTTTTCAATGCTAATGGATTTAAATCAACGATAACCCCTAATCTATTAGGTGATATCAAATTAAATTATAACCATTATGTTACCGAACCAATTAGTGAAATTGGTCTTTATGAATCGTTAGGACGACATGTAATCATGTTGGTTGATAATAACCATTATTATTTATCTGGTAAAGGAATTTATCAACAAAAAGATCAAGTTTTAGTAACTTACGGTTCGATTTATCAACTAGTTGAAAGACAAAATAAAAAACATATAATTAAAATAAAAACATTTATCCCTCATGAGGATAATGTTGAATTAAGCGAAATTAAATATCAAAATATTACAAGCGAGGTACAAAAATTAAAGGTTATTACGGCGCCAATGTTGTATGGGCGTAGTTTGGATAATCTTTTCGATCACAGACATGTAACCTCGCTTTTAAATAGAGGTAAAGTTATTGAAGGTGGAGTTTTATTAAAGCCAACGTTATCTTTTGATGAACGTGGTCATATTTTAAATGATAAAAGATATTATTTTTTAACTAATAGTAATAAATTAAAAATTGATGGATATTATCCACTTTATGATGATTTTATTGATGGTGGAACGATGTTACATCCTCAAGGTTTAAATAAAAAATATCAAGCTGGCGATAAAATAAGTGGTTATGAAACATTAGGCGGAGTTAGTTATAAGGAAATTACTTTAAATCCAGAAGAAGAAATTACTTTTTATATGGCATTTGGTATTAGTGATGATGATAACATTTTTGATGTTTCTAATTTAAATCAAGATGTATTTAATAAATTATTTAATGAAACAAAAGAAAAGCATGAAAACTACTTTAATCAAATGCAGTTTAGATTAAGAGATGAAGCTACATCACAATTTTTAAATTTCATTGAAGTTCAACCCTATTTAAGAAGAACCTTTGGAAACTCTTATTTACCACATCATGACTATGGTAAAGGCGGTAGAGGGTGGAGAGATTTATTTCAAGATTTATTATTTATGATTATTAATTTTGACCCTCAAGTTAAAAACTTATTAATTAATAACTTTAAAGGAGTTAGAATTGACGGGTCAAATGCGACTATTATTGGCGATAAACTCGGAGAATTTAAAGCTGATCGAAATAATATTACTAGAGTTTGGAGCGATCATGCAGTATGGCCACTTTTGTCAATTAATGATTATATAAATTACTTTAATGACTATGAGATATTAAATGAAGAAGTTAGTTATTTTGATGATCAATTTACTCATTTAACAAAAAAGACTAAAAATAATTATGATCAAAGCAATAAATTAAAAGTAAACGGAAAAGTATACAAGGGAACTATTTTAGAACATCTATTATTACAAAATATCGTTTTTTCCTTTAACTTAGGTAAAAACGGCTTTGTTAGATTAGAAGATGCTGATTGGAACGATGGCCTAGATATGGCTAACAAGTTAGGTGAGACTATCGCCTTCACTCATTTTTATATTAATAATTTAAAGATACTTAATAAATATTTAAAACGATATGAAAAAGTAGTATTGTTTAAAGATTTAGGAAATTTAATTTTAAGAGGTAGTTATAAAAAATTAAATGAATTTTTTGATAAAGTCAGTAATTTTAAAGGTGAAAAAGAATCTTTTTCAACAGCAAAATTAATTGAAAAGATTGAAAAACATATTGATTTTTTAACTAATAACATTAAAGAAAAAGCTGTTATGGATAACGGCGCACTCCAAAGTTATATTGATAATGATGGAAACTATTTAGATAACGAGACAGTTAGTTTAACAGGGCAAGCAATGGCACTTTTAAATATGACAGTATCTAAAGCAAGAGCCAATAATATCGCTTTAGCTACTAAAGAAAGGCTTTATAACGCCAGTTTAGGCGGATATCATCTAAATGAAAATTATCATGAAATTAAAATGAACATGGGAAGAGCTTATGGCTTTAGTTATAACCATAAAGAAAATGGAGCGGTCTTTTCTCATATGGCATTAATGCATTCATATGGATTATATAATTACAAATTAATCACTGAGGCAAGCGAGGCAATGTATGGGATAGTGGACTTAGCGATGCAAGAAAGTTCAAGAGTTCCACTAGGAATTCCTGAATACTTTACTGAACGAGGATGCGGAAAATATTTTTATTTAACCGGTTCGGCAACTTGGCTTTTAAAATTATTAAAAGAACAAGTCTTTGGTTTAAAGATGGTTGAAGGTAAGTTGCAAATTAGACCACAAATGTTAAATAGTGATTTTATTAACGGAAAAGCATCAATTAAAACTGTTTTATTTGGTAATTTAGTTGAAGTAATTATTAATAATCCTCATAATTTAAGTTTTCCAGATTATAAAGTTGAAAGAATTCAAGTTGATGGAAAACATGTCATCGGTAGAATCACTCAAGTTAATAAAAAAATTGAGGTGTATTTAAAATGAAAGGAATTGAATTTTATCATTACGATGACCATGGTTATAAAAAATTGTTTCACTATAATTCATGGCGAATTGCAGTTTTAAATTATATTGAAGAATTAGAACCAGAAAATATAAATTATATGGAGTGTCATAATTTAACCGATGAAGTTTTCGTATTACTAGCAGGAGAAGCGGTTATTTATATTCTTGAAGATGAAAAAATTGTTGGGTATAAATTAAGAAAAAACGAAATTTGTAACATAAAAAAAGGCGTTTATCATACCCACGTTTTATCTAAGGACGCTAAACTTTTAATTATTGAAGAAGAATCAACAAGTTATGATAATTCAAATCGTATATATATTAAAGACGAACAAAAGAAACAAATAAAAACGATATGGGAGAATAGAAATGAAATATAAATTAGTGTGGGAAGATGATTTTAATATAGATGGTCCGGTTAATCCTAAGATTTGGAACGTTGAACACGCCGGAACTGGTTTTGGAAATAACGAGGATCAATATTATACTCCAAGAGAAAAAAATCTATATTGCAAAGATTCAATTTTACATATTGTCGCACATCAAGAAAATTACAAGCATCGTAAATATACAAGCGCCAAGATTACCTCATATGGTAAAAAATCAATTGGTTATGGAATGGTTGAAGTAAAGGCAAAACTTCCTAAGGGGAAGGGAACTTGGCCAGCAATTTGGATGTTAGCGGAATCAATTCGCAATGGAGTCCGCTGGCCGCTTTGCGGTGAGATTGATATTATGGAAAACATTGGACGAAATCATGAGGAAGTTCATTTTTCACTTCATTCAAAATTATATAACCACGTTATTAAAACTCAGCAAACATATTTCGAAACTATTCCTGGGGTAACCGAAAGGTTTTCGGTATATAAAATGATTTGGGAACCTAATTATATTAAGTTTTTTGTTGATGATAAAGAATATGTAACTTTCACCAAAGGTGAAGATAATCGTGATACAACCAAATTAGGATGGCCATTCGAACCACCATATTTTTTAATATTAAATTTAGCGATTGGCGGCAACTGGGGTGGCGAGATTGATGATTTGATCTTCCCACAAGAATTTCTAATTGATTATGTTAAGGTTTATGAAAGGATTGATTAACTGTGAAAAAAACGATTTATGATATTGCTGAAGAGTTAAATTTAGCACCATCGACAATTTCTAAAGCGATTAACAATACAGGAAATGTTAGTGCTAAAACTAGAAAAAGAGTTTTAGATTACATTAAAGAAGTTGGTTATGTTCCAGCAAATAGCGCACGGATGTTAAGAAGTACCAGGTCTTATACAATTGGAGTTGTTTTCTCAGAAGAAACAAACATTGGGCTTGAACACACGTTTTTTTCAAGTTTGTTAGAGCACTTTAAAAAGTATGTTGAAAAACTAGGATATGAGCTTTCATTTATTGTAACTCAATTAGGTACGAATAAATTAAGTTATTACGAGTGGTGTATTAACAAAAAAGTAGACGGAGTCTACATTGTTGTTGGTGGATATAGTGATTACGGAATTATTGAGTTAGCTAATAAAAATATTCCAGTAGTATCAAACGATATTTTAATGAAAGGTGTTAAAACCTTTATTTGCGATAATAAGCAAGGAATTGATATCGCACTCGATTATTTTATAAATAAATCTAAGTTAAACCGCATTGGAATGATTGCGGGGCCACTTAATGCAAAGGCATTTAAAATGCGTTATGAAGCGTTTATCAGTTATTTTAAATCAAGAGGTATTGATGTGAATCAAAATTATATTTGTGAGTCAAAATCATTTGTATTTAATGGCGGCTATGAAGCTTGCGAAGAAATGATTCGGAAAAATAAAGTGTTTCCAGAAGGATTAATTGTCGCATCAGATGATATTGCAGTTGGAGTTTTAAGATGTTTATATGATCACGGAATTAAAGTTCCTGAAGATGTTCAAATTATTGGCTTTGATGATATTAATATAGCAAAATTAACTACGCCAAAACTATCCACAATTAGACAAGATACGACTTTAATGGCAGAAACAGCAGCAGCCAATTTAATTAGAATGATTGAAGACTCTGAATATGAGATTCCAGATATTAACGAACTACCGGTTTCATTAGTTTTAAGAGAAACAACAAGAGAAAAATAAATCGATATTTATTATAATTTCGAAATTGTAAAATTCCCAAAAAACATTGAAAACGCTACCATTATATTATATAATATAATTAGGAAGCAGCGGAAATCGGTTTCCTTAATTATGCGATTATGGAGGTTTAAATGGAAGTTAAATATATTACAATTAAAAATTACCAAATAAAAAAACCATTTACTAGCTTTCTTCCAGGAATAGCTGGATTATTTGGTCGTCCTTTATGGACGTTTTATACTAATCGTGGTCAATTAATGATGTCTTTCGGTTTTCGTGATAAAAATGGAGCGATTCAAGAGTTTTTCCCGGCTAATACGGGATATATGTATGAAAGAATAAATGGATTTAAGACGTTTATCAAAATTGATAATAAGTTTTATAGTTTTTTTAATGAACCTAAAGAAAGCCAAGAAATGCAAATCTTTAAAGATAGGATTACGATTAAAGAAATAAACGACGAGTTAAAAATAGAAATTAAAATAACATATTTTACACTACCTAATGAATCATTAAGCGCACTGGCTAGAGTTGTTGAGATTAAAAATTTAGGAGATTCTAGGAAAATAGAATTATTAGACGGATTAACTCAAATTTTACCATGCGGAATTGACTACGGCGGATATAAAGCGGTATCAAATTTACTTCAAAGTTGGATGGATGTTGACATCGAACCTGATTATGCATTTTATAAACTTAGAGGTTCAACCGATGATTCAGCTTTAATTAGCGAAGTGGTTGACGGAAACTTCTTTATTTCTAAAATGGAAGGGAAAAATTTAACAACTGTCGCTGATATTAAGATGGTATATGAACACGATACTTCATTTCAAATACCACACGGTTTTATCTCGGGGTTAAATAATTTAAACAATCAAGTAACGGTTAACCAAGTTCCTTGTGCATACTCTTACTATAAAGGCAATTTAAATAAAAAGTTAGTTATTAACTCAGTATTTGGGTATGCTTCAAATAAAGAAAACATCTTAAAATTATCAAATAAGATGGATAAAGATTATTTAAATCGAAAATTAGTTGAAAACGAAAACTTAGTTGAAGATGTATTAAAAGAGTTAGAAGTAGAAACTAATTACCCATTATTTGATGCTTATCTAAAACAAACTCTTCTTGATAACTTATTAAGAGGAGGTAAACCATATCCGTTTAATACTAAAGATGGACAAATGAGTTATCATTTATATTCAAGAAAACACGGAGATCCAGAACGGGACTATAACTTCTTCGTTTTAGAACCAAAATATTTTTCTCAAGGTAATGGAAATTATCGTGATGTATTACAAAATAGAAGAAATGACAATTTCTTTTATGAAAATGTTAAAGATTTTAACATTAAATATTTTGGTAATACAATTCAACCAGATGGTTATAACCCACTTTCAATTGAAGGGGTTAAGTTCACTTACAAAGGAAGTAATCAAGAATATAAAAGTAAACTTCCTCAATTATTTACACCTGGAGAAGCAGTTGAACTATTACTAAGTAAAGGATTATCAAATGAGAAGGCATATCTTGAATTACGAGAAATCTTAAGTAATTCTCATTATGAATACATCATTAACTACGGTGAAGGTTTCTGGCAAGATCACTTCACATATGTTCTAGATTTAATTGAAAATTATTTAAGAATTTATCCGGATAAAGAAAAAGAGTTATTGTTTGATGATAAAACTTATAAGTTCTTTCAATCACCAGTTAAAGTTAAACCAAGAGCGGAAAAATCTTATTTAATGCCTGATGGAAAAATTCGGCAACATGAAGCTTTATGGTGGGTTGAAGGAGTAGATAAATGGGCGAGCCATAACGGAAAACCATTAGAAGTTAATTTAGCGAGTAAACTTTTAACTTTAATTCTTAATAAATATTCACTACTTGATAGTGAAAATCTAGGTATTATGTATGAAGCTGATCGCCCTGGATGGAATGATGCCTTAAATGGTTTGCCGGGAGTATTTGGTTCAGGAATTGGCGAAATGATAGAGTTATTAAGACTGGCAAGATACTTTGATAAGGTAATTAACTCTTATAAAATTAATCAGATTAAAGTTTTAAAACCATTAGTAGAACTAATTAATAATTTACTTAAAGATAATAAGTTTGCTGCAAGGATTGAAGCGGTTGAATTATATCGCTCTAAACTTGATAATCTCGAATTAGAAAGTTTAGATATGAAAGTAATAAAAGAAGTTATTAGAATGATTTTAAATGATTTAGAAAAATCATTAGAAAAAGCCTTAAATTTAAAATCAATCATTCCAACTTATTTAACTTATGAAATAACTAAGTATCAAATATTAGATAAACCAGCTAATAATTACGGACAATTAATTATGCCACTAGAATATCAACGTAGTGTGGTTGTTCCGTTTTTGGAAGCACCAGCGAGAGCGTTAAAGGTAATTTCTAAAGAAGAAGCGAAACAATTATACAAAAAAGTGAAAGCGTCAGATATATATGATGGTAAACTAAAAATGTATAAAACAAGTGCCGATTTATCAAGTCATTCTAATGATTTAGGAAGAATTAGAATGTTTACTAAAGGCTGGTTAGAACGTGAAAGTAACTTTATTCATATGAACTATAAATATTTATTTGGTTTATTAAAAGCGGGTTTATATGAAGAGTATTACGAAGATATCTTTGATAATTTTGTTTGTTTTATGGATCCTGAAGTATATGGAAGAAGTGTTTTAGAAAACTCAAGTTTTATTGCTACTTCAAATAATCCAGATCCGAAAAATCATGGCCGGGGATTTGTTTCAAGACTGTCGGGAACAACCGCTGAACTACTTAGTATGTATACTTATATGTTCTTAGGAGAAAAGCCTTTTATCTATGAAAATAAAGAATTAAAAATGGTCTTAAAACCAATTTTACATGAAAGTTTATTTAAAGATGGCAAAGTAAGCTTTAAATTCTACGAAACTAAGATTAATTACTTTAATAAAAGTGGGAAATCTCTTTATAATGAGATGCCAAGTGATATAGAAATAATTGAGAATAAAAAGAAAGTTAAGCTAAAAAACAACTATTTAGATGATTATTGGGCCAAACGCATCAGAAATAATGATGTGCTAGAAATAAATATCTATTTTCAAAAGTCGTAAAAAAAGGAGGATTTTATGAAAAGATTTTTAACCATTTTGGGAGTGCTACTACTAGCACTAGTGTTCGTGGCTTGTAATGGTGACAAACCAAAACCACCAGAACCACCAGTAGAGGACGATTTAGTCATTACGTTTACGGGTGTAGAAAACGCGGAAGTTACTGCCGGTGATCCATTTAACGTTTTAACAGGCGTTAAAGCTACAGGTAGTAATGGTACAGACTACACAAATAAAATTAAAATTGCGACACCAAATGCGACAATTGCTGCCGATGGAACTTTAAATACTGAAACGGTAATGAATGCGGTCGTTAAATACAGCATCACTCTTACTGATCCAGAATACTATATTGAAGTATTAAGAACGATTACTATTAAAGCTCCAGAAAGACCAGAAGGTGAAATGATCGCTAACCCTAGCTTTGCTGATGGTATGCTACATTGGGATACTTATCTAGGCGCCGGAGCAGCAACATTTACTCCTGATGGAGAAAACGGAATTAAAATTGAAATTACCGCAGTTGGTGACAAATGGGAACCAAGAATTACTCAAATGGGTGTTCCATTTGAAAATGGTAAAGCTTATAAGATTTCATTTGAAGCTAAAGCTTTAGCACCTAAGACAGTTAACTTACAAGTAGGGGAACTATTATCAGGGGCACCATATTTCGTTAACTTCAAGACAGCATTAGTTACTAGAGTAATTGGTACTGAATGGGCTACTTATGAATACGAATTTATGATGAATCAACCTCAAGAAAACCATAGAGGCGGGGTGTTATTCGAATTCGGTAATATTGATGGTGATGATACTTGTACAACAGTTTGGTTACGTAAGGTTAAAGCTGAAGTAGTCACATTAAGTCCAGATAAAGAACCACCAGTAATTAAAGTTAGAGATTTAGAATTACCACTTGGAGCTGAAGTTACTCTTGACATGTTAATCGAATCAATTACTGATGAAAGAGATGGCGCAATTCCAATTGACCTTGATCATGTTCAAGCAGTTGTTAAGCAAAACGGTGAAGTTGTTGAAGTAATTAACAATGACGTTGAAGGTACATACACCATTGAATTTAAGGTAAAAGATAAAGCTGGTAATGAGGCTACTGCCATTGCAACACTTACATTTAAAGCAATGACATTCTTAGCTAATAACTTAGTCAAGAATGGTGAATTCAAAGAAAATATTGAAAATTGGGGCACTTGGTTCGCTGATTGGGATGGCACAGCCGTAACATTTGAACATGATGCTACTAATCAATTATTCAAGACTAATGTTACCGCTACAGGCGGACAAGATTGGTCTGTTCAAGTTTATCAAACAGAAATTCCTATCGTTGCTGGTAAGACATATAAATTATCATTTAAGCTAAAAGCTTCAGTTGCGAGAACTTTCGGTCTTGAAGTAGTTGATGGCTTTGATTCACAACATCCAGTTCCAATTATGGCAAAAATTTCACCAAGCGCAGAAACTACCTGGAAAGAATATTCATATATCTTTACATGTCATCAAACTCCAAAACTAGGTAAATTAGTCTTTATGTTTGGTAAAGGTGAACCTGCAGTTTGGGAATTAGACGATGTTAAGATTGTTCAAGCTGATCTACCAGAATACTTAGTAAACTCACAATTAGATCCATCATATGGTTGGAGATTCTTTACTAATAGTTGGGATGGAACCATTGGTAACATGTATGTTATGGATGGCGAAATTATTCTTGTAATTAAGAAGAGAGCTAATGCTGGAGCTGGTAACTGGACATTACAACTTATCCAAGATAAAGTTGCTTATACAAGAAATCCAGCTGATGACAATCAACCATTATTTGCATTAGAAGCAGGTAAGACATATATCTTTAAATTTGATGTTCAAGGTGATGAAGTATTCAACATCACTCCTTTAATTACACAAGGTGAAGCTAAAGGATGGGTTAACTTACTTCCTGAAGCATCAAGAACAATTGAAGTTACTGCAGAAAAAGTAACTCATTCAATTGAATTTACTGTACCTGCTGATTATGAAGGATTAGCAATGGCAAAATTTGAATTTGGTTCATCAATTCCTAACTTTGATCTTGATCCTGATACAGCTGATGATCCATTGGCTGGAAGAGTTATTAAATTCTCTAACTTATCAGTTAAAGAAAAAGATAATGATAAAGCTAAAGAATTACTATACAACGGTGATGGTAAAGCTACTCACGGATTTGTCTTTGAAAATGCTGGCGGTGGTGATCTTGGTTCAATGAAGATGACTGTTGAACAAAACTTAGAAGTAACAACTACCGGTTTAGGTGGAGAAGCATATATCCCTCACGTATATCAAGGAGATATTAGTTTAGACGCCGGTGACTATGTAGTTAAGTTAGTAGTTAAAGCAAGTGTTGCTAGAACCTTAAGAGTTAACTTAACCGTTCCAAGCCAAGGATATCGTTCATTATTGCCTGATAATAAATACGACATCGTAATTACTAATGAACAAGTAGGTAAATATGTTACAGTGATGATTAGATTCAGCGTTGACGCTCCAACAAGCGGTGTTAAATTTGAAATTGACTTTGGACCAATTGCTGAAGGAGATGCAGCCGGAGTATTCTTATTCAAAGAAATTTTATTATATCGCGAATTTAATTAATAAAGAGGAGTTGTAAAATATGAAAAAAATAACAACGATTTTATTAGTATTTTTTGCTGCGATTTTATTAGTTGCTTGTGGTGAAGTTAAACCACCAAATGGTAATGATATTGATAAACCATCAAAACCAAAGACAGTATATCTCCAATACGCTGACTGGAACCGTACTGAAGTTAACTATCAATTATTAGATGCATTTATGGAAAAATATCCACACATTAAAGTTACTTGGACTGAAATTGGTGGATCAGGCGCAGAATTTACTGGAAACTTAATTACTGCCGCCCAACAAGATGCACTTCCTGACGTGTTTGCAATTGATAACGTACCAACTGTTGTTGCTAACGGGTTAACATTAGACGTGGCCCAATATTGGGATGCTGATGATGATGCAAAATTAGTTTATGATAATATTGCTAAAACAGCAGTTTATAATGGTAAACGTTATGCAATTCCATCATTTCAATTTATGAAAGGAATCTTTATTAACCTAACAATGTTTGATAATTTAAACTTACAAACAGTAGCAGGTAAGTATCGTATTGATCCAGACACAGGTTATCCAGTTAAAGACTGGACTCATTCTGAAATGGTTGAATTAGCTAAAGCAGTAACTAGTTATGATTTAAATAACATTGCTAATTTTAGACTTGGTTTAGGAACTTGGTTTGGAAACCCTGATTTCCAACAAGTTTGGCCAATGATTAAAAATGTTAATATGGGCTATGATACATATGATTATGCCACTAACAAATTTAACTATAATGATCCATCATGGATTGAAGCGATGAAAGCTTCAGTTGACTTAATGGACGCTACTAAAAACCCAGGCGTATGTCGCCTACCCGAATATGCTGAAGGATCACCTGAAAGAGAAAAACAAGATCAAATCGTAGCTGACATTGGTTGGGCTATTGCTACAGGCTATCAAGCAATGGCAATTGATGGTTCATGGAACTTTGGTGCCGTTAATCAAGCTAAACAAAACAACCAACAATTAGGCTTTTGGCCATATCCACGCGGATCTAAAGATGGTGAATTAATTCCACCAACAATTTTAGACTATACCGTAGTTAGTTCATTAACTAACTATCCAGAAGAAGCATACCTACTTGCTAAATGGATGAGCTATGGTAAAGATGGTTGGGAAGCTAGAATGGATATTACTGAAAGATTAAGAGAAACTGAAATTGCAGAAAACACTGATATTTCTCATATCGACCGTTGGCCAATTGCGAATTATCCAGAAGTTTGGAATCGTATTAAAGCGTTAATGGTTGATAAAGAAGGAAATGAATATATTCCAGGATTAATGGATAGCATTAATAGTATCGGTAATGCAAAACCAGACTTAGACAAATGGTTAGCCGGATATAAAGATTTCTGGGTATGGACTGCTAACGCAGATAACCCATATAGCAGAGCCAATCTTTATCTACAAGGACGCGATGCCGTACCAACATTTGCTAATGAATGGAATAAGAAGATTAATGAACTTGTTTCATTAGGTGTTGAATTTGGCGAATTACCTCCACCAGAGGAAACACCATCAGAATAATTAAATATTTCTAGTAGCTAAGAGGGCTAAGCTTTTTGGCCCTCTTAGTACTATATTAGTAGGAGGGATTATGAAGAAACTTAGAAAAACAGAATTTTATTTAAAGATATCTGATTTTTTCAAAAGGATTCGCGATTTCATTAAAGGTATTGGTGCTAAGAAAATTGTTATTGGACTAATTATAGTTATATTTTTAGCTTTAATAGTTAGTTCATTTTTTAAAAAGACAACCATCAGTGCTCATTTTGAAACAAGCGAGCTTTCTTTTAAGTATGAAAAATCAAATTTAAAAGAAAGTTATACGAATTACTTTTTAAAATATGAAAACGAAAACTCCAATGTAGAGGCAGTAATCGATCCTAGTAATATGGTAGGAGCCACTGTATTAAGTCAAGATGAAAAATACATCAAATATTTTAATTCTTATAAAAACTACAGAAAGCCTACTAACGTTTTGAGTTTATTAGATCAAAAGAATGATAAAATTACCATTAATTATGACATCCCTAAAAAGGGTCTTTATTATTTTGAAATTGATTACCTTGATTTAAATGATCAAATCAATGATAACCAAATTTCAATTTTAGTAAATGATCGTTCACCATTCTTTGAAGCTCAAACTATTAAGTTACCATCACTTTACTATTTTGAAAAAACAGAATTTTCAAAAGACCGTTATAAAAATGAAATCCAACCTTCAAGTATTAAAAAAGAAGAATGGCAAACAACTGAAGTTAAAGATTATGACGGCATGCATCCAGGTTATTTTGGATTCTATTTAAAGCCTGGAGATACTTTAAAAATAGAGCATAACGCCGGTAAAGTTTTAATTGGTGAAATTAGAGTTATTAAAGCTGAAAAACTAATTACTTACAAAGAATATTTATCACTTCATCCAAGCAATTATCCAAAAGCTTATCTTTCAAAATCAAGCCGGGAACTACTCTCACGAACAAGCGCTTCAATTAGGTTAAGAGCTGAGCGTGATCCATCAAGTAAGTATTATAACACCCAATATTTAATTTTAAATACGATTAGTGGTGACTCATGGATAAATGGTGGTCAAGCCGTTAACTACGAATTGAAAGTTGAGGAAGCAGGGTTTTATAAACTAGTTTTCAAATATCGTCAAGCAGAGTTAACTGATATGTCAACATTTAGAAAAATCTACATTAATGGTAAGGTTCCATATAAAGATTTAGAAGTAGTTAGTTTTCCATTTTCAAGCTCATTTATTAATCGTACTTTACAAAATGAAGACGGCGAAGATTTGTATATTTATTTAAATAAAGGAGTGAACTTAATTACTTTGGAAGTAGTAAATTATCCTTATCGTAATTTAATTGAAACTATCAAATTAACGATGAGAGAAATACAAGAATTAAGTTTAGCTATTAAAAAATATACTTCTGGTGGAACCGATATGTTTAGAGACTGGGATATTGAACATTATTTCCCAGATGCTAAAGATGATTTATTAAAGTGGTCGGCACGAATTACAGATAGTTATAATGAATTGGTTAGTCTTTCATTTAAGAGTGATCCAACCGCAATTTCAAATTTGAAAGTTGCGGCCGCAAGACTTGAAAGATTATCAAGAGATATTAATAAATTACCGTCAAGAATGGTACAATTCTCTGATGGGGATTCATCAGTTAGTCAGTTGCTAGGGGGACTTATGCAACGGATGATGAGAGGTAATTTAGAGTTAGAACAAACCATTATTTATAATGAACACAAATTGAAAAAACCATTCGCTAATATCTTTGTTAGTAGTTGGGAAGGATTCAAACAATTATTACTGTCATATTTTAATAATCCTTATGAAGTATCAGGAAAAAGAAAAAATGAATTAATGGTTTGGGTTAACCACCCAAGACAATATATTGAAATTATGCAAATGTTGATTGACTCAACATATGATAGTGGGGATTTAAAAATTACACTATCACAAATGCCAGATGAAAATAGGCTAATTTTAGCTAACACAACTAACCAATCACCAGATTTAGCGATTGGGGTTAACCACTGGCTACCATATGAATTTGCGATTAGAAATGCTGCACTTGATTTAAGGCAATTTGAAGGGTTTGAAGAAATTGTTGCAACTATGAGCAAGGGAGCCTTTATCCCAATGGTGTTTGAGGACGGGGTTTACGGAATTCCTGAAACGCAAAATTTCTGGGTTACATATTATAGAAGAGATATTTTAGAATCGATAGGCATTACTGAAATTCCGCAAACATGGGATGAGGTAATTGCTATTTTGCCACTCTTACAAAGTTATGGTGCTAACTATTTTGTACCACTAGCTCAGTATGAAGGGTTAAAACCATTCGTTGCGACTCTACCATTTATTTATCAGTTTGAAGGAGATCTTTACACACCAGACGGTATGATGACGGCAATCAACTCAGAAGAAACCATTAAAGGCATTAAGTTAATGAGTGATTTATTTACTTTATATAACTTACCGCAAAGAGTTGGTTCGTTTTATAACGATTTTAGATACGGATTATTACCAATTGGAATTGCTGATTTATCGGTTTATTTATTACTATCAAATGCAGCAGTAGAACTTGATGGATTATGGCAAATGGATTTACACCCAGGACAAAAAAATAGTGAGGGTGAAATCTTAAGATATGCACCAATTGGTGGTCAAAGTTCAATTATTTTATCGAATACTAAATATCCAGAAGAATCATTTAGGTTATTAAAATGGTGGATGAGCACTGAAGTTCAAAAAGAATTCCAATTTAGATTAGAAACTACTTATGGTAAACAATATTTTTGGAATAGCGCTAATAACCAAGCATTTATGGCTTCAAGTATTCCATCAGAGTTTAAAGAAGTTATCTTTGAACAATGGAAATACGGAATCGAAGCAGCAAGAATTCCAGGAACTTATATGGTTGAACGTAGTATTAGTAATGCCTGGAGTGAAATTGTATATAACGGAGATAATCCAAGACTAGCCTTAGATGAAGCGGTTAGGGTTTCTAATCGTGAAATTAGTTATAAGATGGCTGAGTTTGGATATGTTAAAAACGGAGTAGTTGTTAAAAACTATATCGTACCTTCAATATACAATATTGACTTATGGTTAACGGAGGTAGAGAAATGAAAAAGATGAATCATCCCGCGTGGTTTCTAACTCCGTATTGGATTTTATTTACATTATTTATCGTCGTTCCAACGATAATGGCAATTCTATTATCATTTACTTATTTCAATACTATTGAAGCCCCAGAAGTAATTGGTGTGAGAAACTATATTGAATTAATTACGATGGACACCGTATTTATGCAAAACGTTGTCCCTAATACATTAAAATTTGCGTTAATTGTTGGACTTTTCGGATATGTCTTAGCGTTTTTACTAGCGTGGTTACTCGCGCAAATTCCGAAACGTCCACGGACAATACTAGCAATTATTTTCTACTCGCCATCACTAACAATGGGAGTAGCTTTAGCTTCAATGTGGAAAATTATTTTCTCGGGAGATGCTAACGGTTATTTGAATAGTTTACTACTTAATGCTGGGATCATTTTAGAACCAATCCAGTGGTTACAATCTCCAGAATATTTAATGAAAATTATGATTGTCGTTTCCCTTTGGAGTAGTATGGGAGTTGGATTTTTAGCGATGTTATCAGGAATGCTAAATATTGATCAAACATTATATGAAGCAGCATACGTTGATGGAATTAGAAATAAAGGTCAAGAAATTATCCATATTATTATTCCACAAATGAAACCGCAAATGCTCTTTGGAGCGATTATGTCGGTAGTTGGTACCTTTAGTTCCGGAGCGATTGGGGTCGCTTTATCAGGGTCAAACCCAACACCGCAAAATGCTGGGCAATTAATTGTTAACCATATTGATGACTATGGTTTCGGTAGATATTTAATGGGCTATGCAGCCGCAATTAGTGTGACGTTATTATTACTAGTGTATATAATAAGTAAAGTCACTCAAAAATTACTTGCGACAAAGGAGGATTAAATTATGGCTAGTTTCTTTGGTACTAAAATTGATCCTCACGATCACCATCGCAGTCAAATTAAGTTTTATTTAATTTTAATTCCGTTAGCGGTATTAATGATTTTACCAATTCTATTTATTTTCAACCACGCTTTTAAACCGCAAAACGAATTATTTGCCTTCCCACCAAGGTTTTTTGTTCGTGAGCCAACCCTAGATAACTTTATTGAGTTAGGACGTGTCGCTTCTCAAGGATCAATTCCACTATCAAGATATATCTTAAACTCATTACTAGTGACAGTTACGGGAGTGTTACTCACGATAATTATTACTGGACTTGCCGCATATGCATTAGCGAAACTAAGATTTAGAGGTAAAAAGTTATTATTTGAAATTAATACTATTGCCTTAATGTTTGTTTCTAGTGCCGTAGCAATTACGAGATATTTAGTAATTTCAAAATTAGGTTTAGTTGATTCTTTCTTAGTTCATATCTTGCCTAATATTGCGATGCCAGTAAGTGTATTTTTATTTAAACAATTCATGGATCAAACTCCAGATGAATTAATCGATGCCGGAAAAGTGGACGGGGCATCGGAAATGCAAATTTTATATCATATTGTTAGGCCAATAATTAAACCGGCAATATCAACAGTAGCAATTATGTCGTTTTTAAATTATTGGGCTGATAGCGCCACAAGCTTTACTTATATTAACAATGAGTCAAAAAGAACTTTAGCCTTTTTCTTAACCTCAATTACTTCACAAGCTAACGTAGTAGCAGGACAAGGGATGGCGGCAGCTAGTAGTTTAATTTTATTCTTACCAGCGTTAATCTTCTTTATTTTCAGTCAATCTAAAGTTATGGATACAATGGCTCACGCGGGTATCAAATAATGAAAAGGATACTACTGATAATCACGGCACTAACGCTACTCTTAGTAGTGCCGCAAGTTAAACCAAAAGCTAACGGAGTTACTTATAACACGTTTACCTATTCATCAAATAGAAAAAGTATTGTCCCAACTCAAGATGCGTACATTCCTATCTCAATGACTAATTTATTAGGAGGAATTACGTTAAAACATCCAGAAGATATCTTCATTGATGATCATGATAATATCTTTATCGCTGATACCGGAAATAAACGTGTCATTCGTTATGATTTAAAAAATGACCAAACATTTATTATTGGTGAAGGAATCTTACGAGAACCAAAAGGAATTCATATTGGAATTGATGGTAGTTTATATGTAGCTGATTACGGATTACGTCAAGGAGTTAAGTTCAGCTACAATCAAACTACTCATCAATATGAAAAAACAGAAGTTTATCAAAAACCAATCAATTCACCATATTTCACTGAAGAAGATCCGTTTTATCCAACTAAAATTATTACTGATAATGGTAATAATGTTTATTTAGTTTTATCGGGTAATATTAATGGGTTAGCTGAATTTAAAAATGATGGTGAATTCTTTGGTTTCTTTGGAGGCAATAGGTTTCCAAGTACGTTTGAAAATATTGTTAAACAAAACTTATTCGATAAAGAGACAAGAAGAAAATGGTTTAAGATGGTACCTAATCCAGTTTATAATGCCGGAATTGATAATAACGGATTAGTGATTACTATTTCTAAAGGTCAAAGTGGATATTTAAAATTAAATATCGCCAACTTAGTTTATTCAGAATCAAATTGGGGTAAGGATGATTTAGAAGATATTACTGTTGGACCATATAATACTATTTTCGCCATTGGACAAGATGGAAGAATTTATGAGTACACTAATGAAGGTGAATTACTCTTTATGTTTAGTGGTCAAAATATTGGGGCGCAAAAGGGTCTTTTCCAAGCGCCATCAGGAATCGCCGTTGATTCTAAAAATAATCTCTATGCCATCGATAGTAAAGATTCAACGCTTCAAATCTTTTCACCAACGATTTTCGCTGATTTAGTCCATAAGGCGATTGATTATTACCAACAAGGATTGTATTCAGATTCTAAAGTTCCGTGGCAAGAAGTCTTAAAGATGAACGTCTTATTTGATGTCGCTAATAAAGGCTTAGGAGACGCCTATTACGCTGAAGGTAATTATGAAGAAGCGATGACTTATTATGAGTTAAGTCGCGATGTAAAAGGGTATTCTGATGCGTATTGGGAAGTAAGAAATAAATCACTACTTGGTAGTGCGGAGTGGATTGTTTATGTCATTATTGGCATTATCGTTTTAATGATTGTTAATCATTTTGTAAGTTTTACTCAATATATGGCGTATCCATTTAAAGTTTTAAATAAAGAGTTATCTTATTTTAAGACTTATCGTGAAATTAAACATAATTTCTACGTCCTTAAAAAACCAGCTGATGGTTATTATGGTATTAAACGGGAGAAAAAATCATCCAACTTAACAGCTTTGATTATGTTACTATTATTCTTTGCTAGTTACTTAATTTTTATTTACTTTACTAAGTTTACGTTTAATGACCGAATCATCTCAGAAATTAATTTATTACAAGAAATAATTAAAGTGTTTGTTCCAATTGGACTATGGGTAATTGCTAACTATTTAGTTTCTTCCATTAAAGAAGGCGAAGGAACTTTATCAAATGTTTTCCAAGGTACAGTTACCGCCTTATTGCCAATGACAATTACTTTTCCAATTGTAACAATAGTAAGTCAAGTTTTAACGTTAAATGAAGGATTTATTTACCAAACATTGTTATTTGCTGGAATTGGTGTTACCGCCTTATACTTAGTATTAATGGTTAAAGAAATTCATTTTTATGATACTAAACCAACTTTAGGTAACATCTTTATTTCGATTTTTACTGCGGTAATGATGTTAGTAATGATCATTATTGTTTATATTTTACTAAGTGAAGTTATTAACTTATTCTTAGACATTATTAAGGAGGTGACTAATCGTGCGTAAAGGATTAATCTATTTTTTAGTATTAATTTTAATTAGTTCACTAACTTTTATTATTGCCAGAGGTATTACCATTACTAAAAATAATGAGTATGGTGAAGTTATTGAAAACTTTGGTTATATTGAAACAAAACTATTAGAAAGTTCTCGTTATACTCAAACTGAAGCCGTTGATCCAGCGAA
>JAAYXR010000073.1 GCA_012515785.1 Acholeplasmataceae bacterium
AATTAATTTAGAATCAAAACGTAATGATTTACAAAATGCTTTTAATAATCAAGATTATGAAACTGCAGCCAAACTACAATATTCAGTGATTCCTGAATTAGAAAAAGAAATTAAAAATCTTTTAGAAGCAACTAAAAATCACACTCTAATTAGTGAGACGGTGACTAGTGATCAAATTGCTGAAATTGTGTCAAAATGGACTCACATTCCAGTAACTAAATTAATGCAAGCTGATCGTGATAAACTCATTAACCTAAAATCAGAACTTCAAAAGCGAGTCATTGGTCAAGACCACGCCCTAGAATTAGTTAGTGAAGCGATTATAAGGCAACGTTCTGGTATCAAAAATGATAAGAAACCAATTGGTACTTTCTTATTCTTGGGACCTACCGGAGTTGGTAAAACCGAAGTTGCTCGGGCACTAGCTTATAACTTGTTTGATGATGATCGCCAAATCATTCGTATCGATATGTCTGAGTATATGGAAAGACATTCAGTTTCACGTTTAATTGGGGCTCCTCCAGGATATGTTGGTTATGATGAAGGTGGCCAATTAACCGAAAGTGTTAGAAGAAAACCTTATTCAATTGTCTTATTAGATGAAATTGAAAAAGCTCATCCAGATGTTTTTAATATTCTCTTACAAATTATGGATGATGGTAGATTAACTGATAATCAAGGACGAACTGTTGACTTTAAAAATACGATTATCATTATGACTTCTAATTTAGGTAGTGAATATCTACTTAATGGTGAATCAGAAAGTAAAGTCATTGATTTAGTAAAACGAACTTTCAAACCTGAATTTATTAATCGTTTAGATGAAATTATCGTCTTTAATCCGTTATCAAAAGAAGTTCAAATTAAAATTACTGAAAAACTATTAACTGATTTAACTAACAAGTTAAAATCACGAGATATTTTAGTTAGTTTTGATCATTCAGTAAGAGATCAAGTGATTAAAGATGCTTATTCCGAAGAATACGGAGCTAGACCATTAATTCGTTACATTGAAAAACATATTGAAACCTTAATTGCCAAATTAATCATTAAAGATGAGATTAAGCCAAATCATGAATATGTCATGATTTACGAAGGCGAATACAGATTAAAGGACTAACTTAGTCCTTTTCTGTTTTAATTATTTGATAATAATTAATAAATTATGTAAAATAGTCTAATAAGGGGGAAATAATAATGAAAGGTAAAATTGAATTAAAAGAAGGCTTAACCTTTGATGATGTTTTACTGATACCGCAAAAATCGCAAGTGACACCTGGGGAAGTATCACTTAAAACTAGATTAACGAAGAATATTACACTTAATATTCCAATTGTTTCAGCGGCAATGGATACAGTTACTGAATCGAAGATGGCAATTGCCATGGCTAGAGAAGGTGGAATTGGGTTCATCCATAAAAACATGTCAATTGAAAAACAAGTCAAAGAAATTGATATTGTTAAAAGAACTGAAGCAGGGATGATTATCAATCCAGTTACTTTAAGAGAATATAATACCACTAGAGAAGCGGAACAAATTTTAAAGACTTACCGGATTAGTGGTCTACCTGTAGTTAATGAGAGTAATACTTTAATTGGAATTATTACTAATCGCGATATTAAGTATTTAAAAACTGATGATACACCAGTAACTGAAATTATGACAAAAGATAATTTAATTACTGGAACCATGCAAACGACCTTAGAAGAAGCTAAGTCTATTTTATGGAAAAATCGGATTGAAAAATTACCAATCGTTGATAAAGATTATAAACTAATGGGGTTAATTACTTCAAAAGATATCGATAACATTTTAGAATATCCTGATGCGGCTAAAGATAATCATGGTAGACTTTTAGTTGGGGCCGCGATTGGCGTTAATGCCGAATCAATGTTACGAGTTGATGCGTTAGTTAAAGCTGAAGTTGATGTGGTAACCATCGATTCAGCCCACGCTCATTCGGCTAATGTGATTAATTTAGTTAAAAAAGTAAAAGAGAAATATCCAAAACTAGAATTAATTGTTGGTAATATTGTAACTCGTGAAGCCGCAGTTGATTTAATTGAAGCTGGGGCTGATGCATTAAAAGTCGGAATTGGACCTGGTTCAATTTGTACCACTAGAGTTATTGCGGGTGTGGGGATGCCACAAGTATCAGCAATTATGGATGTTTATGAATATGCTAAGACTAAAGATATACCAGTAATTGGTGATGGTGGCATTAGATTATCAGGAGATATCGTTAAAGCATTAGCATCTGGTGCTAGTACTGTTATGTTAGGTTCCCTTCTAGCTGGATGTAGTGAATCACCAGGAGAAGAAATTATATATCAAGGGCGTAAGTTTAAAGCTTATGTAGGAATGGGATCAATTCCAGCGATGAAACGCGGATCAGCTGATCGTTATTTCCAAGAAGATGATATTGATATTAAAAAATATGTTCCAGAAGGAATCGAAGGTAGAGTAGCATATAAAGGTTTAGTAAGAGACACTTTATATCAACTAATTGGTGGAGTTAAATCAGGAATGGGTTATTGTGGGACAAAAACCATCCGTGATTTACAAGAAAACCATAAGTTTGTCAAAGTGACAAATGCTGGTTTAATTGAAAACCACCCACATGATATTGAAATTACTACTGAAGCCCCAAACTACTCTAAAGGAGTTAAATAATGAAAGATCAAATTATTCTCGGCTTATCTGGTGGGGTTGATTCACTAGTAGCTGCTGTCTCATTAAAAATGGAATATAATGACGCACTTCACTGTGTGTTTATTGATACTGGATTAATGAGAAAAAATGAAGTAGAAGAAATTAAACATTTAGCCGCCGAACATCACTTAAATTTGACTGTAATCGATGCTAAAGAAAGATTTTTATCTAATTTAAAAGGGATAACTGATCCCGAAGAAAAAAGAAAGATTATTGGCCGTGAGTTTATCAACGTTTTTAAAGAAGCCGCTAAAGA
>JAAYXR010000074.1 GCA_012515785.1 Acholeplasmataceae bacterium
CGTTTTTCGAAAACAAGAGTGAGAGTAAGGTAATACTTGTTAGTACGACAATAATCATTGGTCCAGGTGGTAAATTTAATTGATCAGCAATTATTACTCCAATAAATCCAGAAATAGCTCCGATTAATCCGGCAATAATATAATTGATTGATAACCGATGATTCCACTGTCTTGCGGCAACCGCCGGAGCAATTAACATCGCACTAATTAATACTACACCGACCATTTGAATTCCGGCAACAACAACTAATACAATTAAAACTGAAAAGATAATATCTAATATTCTTGATTTAAAACCTAATGAATCAAAATACTCTGAATTAAATATTTGAACTTTTAATTCTTTCCATAATAGTATAATAACGAGATTAACAACGACAGCAACACCAATTGTTAAATACATATCTTTAAGTAATATTGTCGCTGCTTGACCAAAAATAAATGATTCTAATCCAGCAGTCCCAGCATTATTCGATCTTTGAACTACTGATAGTAACATCCTACCTAATCCAAAAAATCCAGCTAATAAAATTGCTAGAGTTGCATCATTTTTAATCTTTGAATATTTTTTAATAAAATTAAATAATAAGATTGATAAAAAACCGGTAATAATCGCACCAATTAATAATACTTCTAATTCTTTTGAACTAAATATTACAAATGTTAAAACAACACCAGGTAGCGCTGAGTGCGCAATAGTGTCTCCAACTAGTGCTTGTTTTTTTAAGACGATAAATACTCCAAAAGAACCCGCTAAAAACCCTAAAACAACACTAGTTATTAAAACTCTAGAGAGTGCTGGTGTCATTTGGAATAAAATATTAAACATTTGAAGTTGTCCTCTTTAAAGATCTTTCTTGATATGTCTTTTTAATATTTTCTTCAGTAAATGCTTCTTCAATTGTCCCTTGAGCAATTACTTCTAAATTAATTAAAGCAACATAATCAAAATAAGTTGGAACTGTCTTTAAATCATGGTGAACGATAATTAATGTTTTTCCTTCTTGTTTAAGCGTTTTAAAAATATTAACAATCGCTTCCTCAGTCACAACATCTACCCCTTGAAATGGTTCATCCATAATATAAATATCAGCCCTTTGAGCTAGGGCTCTAGCTAAGAAAACACGTTGTTGCTGACCACCTGACAATTCTGAGATTTGTCTGTTTTTATATTTAGTCATACCAACTCGCTCTAAACAACTTAACGCTATCGCTTTATCTTCTTTAGTTGGACGTTTAAACCACCCAATATCGCCATATCTTCCCATTAAGACCACATCAAAAACAGTTGTTGGAAAATCCCAATCAACTGAACCACGTTGCGGAACATAAGCGATATGTTTTTTCATTTCTTGATAAGGCTTATCAAAGTAAGTAACGTAGCCAGTTACTACATTAACTAGTCCTAACATTCCTTTAATTAAAGTTGATTTTCCAGCACCATTTGGACCAACAATTGCCATTAAGGCTCCTCTTGGTATTTGTAAGTCAACGTCCCATAATACTGGTTTAATATCATATGAAATTGTTAAGTCTTCGACAATAATATAATCTTTACTTTCCATTTTAATCACATCTTATTTATTATTAATTGCATCAACAATCATATCAATGTTGTCTCTTAACATATCAATATATGTACTACCTTTTCCATCCGGATTACCTAAAGCATCAGAAAATAATTCGCCACCAATGCGAATCGTATGATTTTTAATTCGAGCTGATTCAATAATCGCATTGATTGTCTTTTGTGGAACCGATGATTCAATAAATACTACTTCTACGTTTTTTTCAATCGCTAATGATACTAAATTTTCAATATCTTTAGTACTAGCTTCATCTTCAGTTGAAACTCCTAAAACGGCGTTAACACTAAAACCATATCTTTCGCCAAAATAACCAAAAGCGTCATGAGCCGTTAATAAAACTCTTTTTTCTACTGGTACTTCACTTATTCTTGATTCTAAATATGTATTTAGGGCATTTAGTTCTACTAAGTAACTTTGATATCTTAACTCAAAATAGTTTTCGTGTTGTGGATAAAGTCTTTGAAGTTCGTTTGTTATATATCTAGACACAATAATCCAATAATCAACATTAAACCAAAAATGCGGATCATACAATAAATCACCGTGATTATGTCCTTCATGATTTTCTCCAGTCCAACTAAGTAATGTAACTCCGTCTTCGTTATTATTTTCGTGTTTTTGAACTAAAACATTAGCCGCTTCAATTACTAAAACATCACGATTAGCAACTTTTCTTAATGCTTCACTAGTTTGAGCTTCTAAATGCATTCCTGAAAATATTACAACCTCAGCTGATAATAAATAGTCAATATCTAATTTAGTTGGAATATATGAATGTGGATCTACTCCTGGCTTCATTAACTGGTGAACAACTACTTTGTTACCACCAATATTTCTAACCATATCAGATATTAGTGAGGTTGTCGCAACAATTTTAATTTCTTCAGCTTCTAAAAAATTTCTATAATCTTTTTTAGGATTTGCACATCCTACTAATAAACTAATCGATAAAATTGTAACAAATATTAATATAATTTTCTTTTTCATGTCAAGTCCTCCTTGTTACATTAATAACATAACATGGAACGTTATTTTCTTCAAGTAATTTATACTTTTTATAAACAGTGATATAAATATCTTTAATTATCTTGAAGCTTTTAATTCATAAATTAAATCTCTAATTTCAGCAGCTAATTCGAACTCTAAATTTCTTGCTGCTTCTTTCATCCTTGTTTCTAAAATCGATACTTCTTTATCAATTTCCTTACGAGTCATCTTATCATATTCTTTAGTTTCTTGTAAGACTTGGTTTAAACCAATCTTATCTCTAATTTCTTTAAAGACCGTTTCTGGAACCAAATTATGTTTTAAGTTAAAATCTTGTTGAATTTTACGACGACGATTAGTTTCAGTAATCGCTTCTTCCATTGAAGCTGATATTTCATCAGCATACATAATTACTTTACCATTAACATTTCTTGCGGCCCTACCAGTAGTTTGAATTAAAGACCTAGTCGATCTTAAAAATCCTTGTTTATCAGCATCAAGAATTGCTACCAGTGATACTTCAGGAAGGTCAAGACCTTCTCTTAATAAGTTTATTCCAACTAAAACATCATATTTTCCTAACCTTAAATCTCTTAAAATAACGATTCGTTCAAGTGGTTTAATCTTACTATGTAAATAAGCTACTTTTAGCCCTCTTTCTTTAAAATAAGTCGTTAAATCTTCACTCATTTTAATTGTTAAAGTAGTCACCAAAACTCTTTCTTCTTTTAAAATTCGTTTTTTAATTTCATTATATAAATCATCAATTTGACCTAAAGTCGGTCTAACTTCTATTACTGGATCAACTAAATACGTTGGTCTGATGATTTGTTCGACCACTGGAATTCCTTTATTCAGCTCATAATCGCCTGGTGTAGCCGACAAATATAATACCTTATCAACTTTCTTTTCAAATTCTTTAAAGCGTAAAGGTCGATTATCAAGGGCACTTGGAAGACGAAATCCATGTTCAACAAGAGTCGTTTTTCTTGATCTATCACCATTAAACATTCCTCTAATTTGAGGAACGGCGACGTGTGATTCATCAATAATCATTAAAAAATCATCGCCAAAGAAATCAATTAATGTGTTTGGTGTTTCCCCTTCCGCTTTTAACGCTAAATGACGCGAATAGTTTTCAACACCACTACAAAACCCTAATTCTTCAAGCAATTCTAAATCATACTGAGTCCGCATTTTAATTCTTTGAGCTTCAAGTAACATATTTCGATCAGTAAAATATTTAATCCTTTCATCAAGCTCCGCCCTAATTCTTTCAAGGGCTATTTTTAATTTTTCAGGACTAGTCACAAAGTGAGTCGCTGGCGGAATAGTCACAAACGCAACTTCCTCTAAAGTAGTGCCGGTGACGATATCAAACTCTCTTATTTCATCAATTTCATCACCAAAAAATGAAACTCTAATTCCACTAGAACGTTCATTAATCGGGACAATATCAACGACATCTCCTCTGACTCTAAAGGTGCCACGTTTAAAATCAACATCGCTTCTTTCATAAGAAAGATCAACTAATTTATTTAATAAATGAGAGCGGCCTAATTCTTCACCTTTTCTTAAAAATATTACTGAATTTTTATATTCATCAATATCCCCAATTCCATAAATACACGAAACTGACGCTACAACAATGACATCATCATTAGAAATAAGTGATGATGTCGCTGAGTGTCTTAGTTCATCAATTTCATCATTAATGGCGGCATCTTTTTCAATATAAGTATCGCTTGAAATAACATAAGCTTCTGGTTGATAGTAATCGTAATAAGAAATAAAATATTCAACTCTATTTTTAGGAAAAAATGATTTTAATTCGCCAAATAATTGACCCGCTAAAGTTTTATTAGGAGCCATAATTAACGTTTTTTTACCTAAACTTTGGATAATATTGGCAATCGTAAAAGTCTTACCGGTGCCAGTAGCACCTAGTAAGATTTGTTCCTTAATGCCATTATTAAAGTTTTCTTTTATTTCTTTTATCGCACTAACTTGGTCGCCTCTTGGTTCATAAGGTGCGACAAGTTTAAATATTTCTTTAGACATTTTATGATACTTTATCAACTAATTCATATAGTGGGCTACGATCATCTACTTCACTTAAGATATCAACAACTTTAGCGTTAACTAAAGTTTCTTGTCGTACTCCAACTCCGACTCCGTAAATTCCCTCCATCGCTAACTCGACTGCATATACTCCTAGTTGAGTCGCTAAAACTCGATCTTGTGGAACTGGAGCGCCCCCTCTTTGAATATACCCTAAGACAGTTGCACGAGTTGCAAATCCAGATTTTTGAGTTATTTCTTCGGCTAAGTCATGAACATTAAAGATATTTTCTGTTGCCACAATAATTGCTTGTCTTCGACCTTCTTTTTTCCACTGAGCTAATGTTTGAATCATTTTATCTTTATCAACGGAGTGTTGTTTCGTAATAATAAATTCAGCACCACCACAAATTCCAGCATAAATCGCTAAATCGCCGCCTTCACGTCCCATAGTTTCAATAATAGAACATCTTTGATGAGAACTTGACGTATCTCTTAATTTATCAATCCCCTCAACAATCGTATTTAGTGCAGTATTAAATCCGATAGTAAAATCGGTGCCACCCAAATCATTATCAATTGTAGCGGGTATCGCAATGACATTAACTCCCATTTCAATTAGAGCTTGAGCCCCTCTAAAAGTACCATCGCCACCAATAACAATTAAGGCGTCAATATTTCTTTTTTGTAAATTTCTAATGGCTAATTCTCTAACTTCAAGTTTTAAAAAGTCTTTCGATCTGGCTGTTCCTAAGAAAGTACCACCTTTAGTAAGCATCCCTGAAACATCTTCACGCAATAATAAAACCATATCATTTTCAATTAAGCCTTGATACCCATTTTTAATTCCATAAATATGATGTCCATAATGAATTGCGGTTCTAACTACCGCTCTTAATGCCGCATTCATTCCTGGAGCATCTCCACCTGATGTTAAAACGCCAAATCTCATAAGAATTCACCTCATTTTTATCTTCCCTATACTATAAATAGTATACCATAACCGATAAGTGTGATAAAATATAAAAGAAAGGGTGATTATTATGAATAAATTAAAAGGTGTTGTTTTATTAGGTCAATCTGGAGGACCAACAAGCGTAATTAACGCAAGTGCTGCTGGTGTCTTTTTAGAAGCATTAAAGCATCCAGATCGTATTACTGGTGTATACGGAGCTGTACATGGTATTAAAGGAATTTTAAATGAAGAGTTTTATGACATTATGAAAGAAGATCCAAAAGAATTAGAACTTCTTAAAAACACTCCGTCATCATCAATCGGTAGCGTTAGATATAAATTAGCTGATCCAAAAGTTAACGATAAAGACTACAAAAGATTAGTTGAAGTTTTTAAAAAGTACAATATTCGTTACTTCTTCTATAACGGTGGAAATGACTCAATGGATACTGCTCATAAAATTAGTGAGTTCATGAAAGACTCAGGTTGGGATTGCACAGTTATTGGTATTCCTAAAACTGTCGACAATGATTTAGCTGGAACTGACCATTCGCCAGGATTTGCAAGTGCTGCTAAATATGTAGCTACTACATTAATGGAGTTATATCATGATGCAACGGTTTATGATACACCACAAGTTACAATTGTTGAAATTATGGGTCGTAATGCTGGTTGGTTAACTGCAGCAGCTCAATTAGCTGTTGAAAAAGGACAAGGACCAGACTTAATTTACTTACCAGAAAAAGTATTTGACTATGATAAATTCTTTGCAGATGTTGAAAGAATTTTAAAGAAAAAAGGTAAAGTTATTGTTGCTATTAGCGAAGGTGTTCAAGACGCAGATGGCAAATATATTCCTGAACATTTCAGCACCTTATCAAAAGATTCATTTGGACATGCTCAATTAGGTGGAACCGCAACAATTTTAGCTGATCAAATTAAAGAAAAGTTAAATGTTAAAGTTAGAGCAATTGAGTTTTCATTAATGCAAAGATGTGCTGCTCACTTAGCAAGTAAAGTTGATGTTAGAGAAGCATTCCATGCTGGTGTTAAAGGTGTTAGAGAAGCGTTAAAAGGAACATCAGATGTTATGATTGGTTTTAAACGAATCTCATCTAATCCATATAAGATGAAATACGTTAACGTTCCACTTTCAGTTACTGCCAATACCGAAAGAAAAGTTCCTTTAAAATGGATTAAACCAGACAATACCGGATTAACTAAAGAATTTGTTGAATATTGCTTACCTTTAATTCAAGGTGAAGATAAGGCCAAACTTGTTGACGGACTTCCAAGATTTGCAAAACTTAAAAAAATTAGAGTACCTAAAAAATAATTAATAAATAACAAAAGGCTTGACCCAAGTTGGAGTCAAGCCTTTTTAATTATTATGTTATATATCAAACGCCTTAATTTCTTCAGCTACAAATGTATCTCGGTTTTGATATTTATTTTTCTTTACTTTAAAAACAAATACATTCGAATCTCTAATCTCTAAAAATGGTTGATATAGTCTAGTAAACACCGTAACATCAATTTTAGTGGTTTCATCTTGAATTTCAACAAAAGCCATCTTTTGGTTAGTTTTCGTTGTTATTTCTTTGATGTTAGTCACTTTAGCAATGACAACAAACTCACTTCTTTTAATTGATTCCGCCAGTGGTACTAATTTGTGCTTCTTTCTTAAATTAATCAGTTCACTAAATTCATTTTGAAATATATTAAATCCGTATGCTTGTCTTTCAAGTTCCATTAATTCACTAATATGATATTCCTCTTCATACTTTTGGGTAATAACACTTGATAAATATGCAGCATACATTAAATTTTCGCGACTTTGATTCGCTTTTAAAGTTTTTTTATTTAACCCAAATTCATCTAAAGCACTAGCATAAATTAAGTTTTCGATATTGCGATCTCCAAAAACTCCTTGTGTTCTTAAAAGAAAATCATTATAGTCTTTAAATTTTTCATCGCCCCTAGTTTCCAAAAATTTTCTAACAGTTTCTCTACCAATTGATTTAACTAAAGTAAGTGGTAACATAACCGCATTACCAAAAATTTGGTAAACGTTAGTTGCCACATTAATTTCAGGTGGCAAGAGTTCATACCCATTTGCTAGTAATTCATCTAAATACTTTTTAGTCAAACTTTCATTACCAATATTATTTGATAGTAAAACTGCTGCAAACTCTTGGAAATAATTGGCTTTTAAATAAGCCATTTGATACGTTACGGTTGCATATGAAACACTATGAGCGCGGTTAAATCCGTAATCAGCAAACTTAACAATATAATCATAAATCTCTTTACTTAGTTTTTTGCTGCGTCCTAGTTTTGCTGCTGATTCAACAAAGTGAACTTCATCTTCTTTTAAAGTTTTAAAATCTTTTCTAGTAATACTTCTTCTTAGTAAATCTGCTTCAGCATATGAATATCCAGCAAATTTATTTGCAATTTGCATAATTTGTTCCTGGTAAACAATAACACCATATGTAGGATCTAATATTTCATCTAAAATCGGGTTAACCTTATCATATGGTTTACCCTTTAATCTTTCGGCATAAGTTGGAATATTAGCCATTGGACCTGGGCGATATAAAGCAAGAGTTGCAACAATATCTTCAAACTTAGTTGGAGAGATTAATCTTAATGTTTGTTGCATTCCTGGTTGTTCAAGTTGAAAGACACCATTAGTATCTCCTTTTTGTAGAAGTTCATATGTTTTTTTGCAATCAAGACCAATTTCTTCTAATTTAAATTTTGGATCTCGTGTTTGAATTAATTTAACAGTATCATCAATAATGGTTAAATTTTTAATTCCTAAAAAGTCAATCTTTAAAAATCCCAATTCTTCTAAATGGGTCATATTCCATTGCGTTTGTGGAAATGACTGCGGACCATTTTGAAGTGGAATAATTTTAGATAAATTTTCACTTGATAAAATAATTCCTGCTGGGTGAGTTCCGGTATGACGCGGCAAATTGATAATTATATTTGAAGTATCAATAATTTCTTTAATCTCTGGATCTTTAAAATCAAGTGTCCCTCTTCTTAACCCTTCAATTAGTTGATTGGTTTGACCAACACTATAATTTTTAGTTCTAGCGATATCGCGTATTGATGAATTTGATTGAAAAGTATCAAAGGTAATGATTGATGCAATATGTTCATTCCCGTATTTATCTCTAACATATTCAATAACTTCATCTCTTCTATCATCAGGAAAATCTAAGTCAATATCTGGCATACTTAATCTTGCTGGATTTAAAAACCTTTCAAATAATAAATTATATTTAATTGGATCAACTTCAGTAATATTTAACGAATATGCTACTAAACTACTAGCTCCTGAACCACGTCCCGGACCAACTAAGATTCCTTGATTCTTAGCATATCTAACAAAATCTTGAATAATTAAAAAATAATCAGGATAATTTAAATTATTAATTACTTTAAGTTCATATTTTAATCTTTCAAGATATTCTTCTTTTGGTTTTTCATGTCCATTAGCTAGTCTTTTTTCTAATCCTTCATACGCTAATTTTTCTAAGTATTTATCAGAGGACATTCCTTTGGTATCAATTTTAGGCAACTTCAACTTAGGAAGTTTAAATTCATAAGTGACACTTTTAGCTATTATACTTGCGTTTTTAAAAACGAACGGATAATCAGAGAAACGATAAGTTAATTCTTCTTTATTTAAAAAACTTAAATCTCCTTCATCAATTTCTTCGTTCTTTCCTGAAATCTTTTTTAACGTTAAGTAATGATTTTTATCATTAGCTTCTTCATATGAAGTTTTTTGGATTGGAAGAATCGTTGCCTCCGCTTCTAATGCCATTCTAACAAGCGTTGGTGCCACCATAATTTCATGATTAAAATTAGATAGCAGTAACCCCACATTAATATCATTAATATCTTTTTTAATTTTTCTTAAAATGCGGTAAGCTTCTGGTAAATCATTATTAGAAATCTTTTGATCAATAATTGAATCTAATCCCGAAGTAATAATAATTAATCCTTCTTGATATTTAACTAATTCTTCATATTCGATATCTCTTGATTCCAAATTAATAATTGATGATATTTTTAATAAGTTAGAATATCCAATATCATTTTCAACATAAATTAAAAACCCAGTTTTAAATACTTCAAAGTTAACGTCAATCTTCATTCCAATAATCGGTTTGATATCATTTTTTTTGGCCTCCTTAAAAAACTCATACATCCCGTATAAGTTATTATTATCTGCCAAACTAACAAAATCATATCCTTTTTCTTTAGCTAATTTTACTAATTTTGAAACCGGAATTAAGTTGTTTAAAAGACTATATTCACTTTGGGTATAAAAAACTCCAAACATATAATCACCAATTTTAGTATATCATGATAAGATAGGTTTTTTTAGAAAAAAAGGTCGATTTATTTCGACCTTTAAAAATTATGCAATAATTTATTAAAACTCAGCGAAGCCTTCGCCCCATTCAACACATAGAGCTTCGCCATCTGCATCTGGAGTATAGTTTAGAATTAATCCTTCACCATTGAAAACTTCAGCACCTGCATCTTCGGTTCTTTCAACCCATTCTTCCATCCATTCGCCGTTTCCCCATCCATATGAACCAAATAAAAGTACTTTTTTACCTGATAATGAATCTTCAACGTCATCAAAGAAAGGTGCGAACTCATCTTCTTCTAATTTTTCATCAGCCATTGATGGACAACCAAATGCGATTTTATCAAAATCAGCAACTTCACTAGGATCAACATCAACAACGTTTCTAACATCTACTTCAACGCCTGCGTTTTCTAAACCTTCAGCAATTTTTTCTGCCATAATTTCGGTATTTCCTGTACCACTCCAGTAAACAACTAATACTTTTGACATATTTAAAATCTCCCTTTCATATTATAAATATCAATTATTATTATAACCAATTTATCACTGAATGTCCATAAAAACAATCATTTGCGTTTTTTATTTTTAAAATATAGATAAGCCCCTCCTGTCGCTATTGAAGTTATAATAAAATTAACCATAATATAAAGATATGTCTTTATATTGAGATTTTGGTCTTGAACTTTAATAACGCGCACGGCTTTTGACATATTGCCTCTTGTGTCTACGGCAATGTATGTAATCTCATAGGTACCCAATTTCGATGTGTCTATATAGTTGGGATAAGCATATAATTTTAAGTTAGGATCATTATCAGTAACTAAGACTCCACTCCAAATATTAAATTTAGATTTATACTTAATTATTTGATCGGTTGTTGTAATTACAGGCCTAGTTGTATCATCGATTTTTACGATAATAATTTGATATGTTTCATTACCATAATTATCACATAAATAGTAAATAAGTTCATATATTCCCAACTCATTATAATCAATAGTATCAAAAATCTTAACATCATTTATTTCTAAATTATCATAATTATCGTAAACTTCGTCAATATAATCAAAGGGATTAATCCGATTGGACCCCATTGATAATTTGATTTCGTTGGTGGTTAAAATAATTGTTGGCGGCTCATCATCGATTACATTGACTATTATTAGCTTTTCACTTTGATTTCCACTTGAGTCAGTTGCAATTAAGTTAATCGTAAAACTTCCTACTTCACTAAAAGTTTCAGTTGATAAATTAAGCTTAGGATTTTTATCATAATTATCCGAAATTAAGAAATTGGTAAAATCATAATTTAAATACACACCTACTACAATTTCATCTTGATCAGTTAAAAACACCGGCGGTTCTAAATCAACAACCCTTATTACGCCTTCAAAAACCGCTCTATTTTTAGACCTATCTGTTACCTCGATTCTAATTGGATATTCTCCTAATAATTCAAAATTAATTTTATAAATTGTGTTTATACTAAGGTCAGAGTAGTCATCATAATTGTCACTTATCTCAAAATGATTTTGTAGTATAAAACTCTTAATTCCGTATGGAATAATTAGATCACTTAACACCTTGATTGTGGGTCTTGTTGTATCGACAATACTAACATTAATTAATACTGTGGATGCAGTTCCAAAAGAGTTTTTCACTTTATATTCCACTTGATATTTATCAAGTTTATTAATGTTAATTAAATGCGTTATTAAGACATCTTCCGGTGTTAGATTATCAACTTTATCAGTCACACGTTTAATATTTTCAATAATACGTTCTTGATAGTCTGAAGTGCCAACTTCGATACTCAAATTATTCGAATATAGTATAATTTCAGGCTTCCCAGTATGCACGATTTCTATCGTGTCAGATATCGTATTTTTATTACCACTTTGATCGGTTGCAGTTATATAAAAATAATATGTTCCTACTTTATAAAAATTGACATTTGATATGTCTGTTGTCACCGAAACATAATCATCATGATTATCACTAAATTTATAAAATGAACGAACATTAAATGCTTCTCCTATTTCTAATTTAATATCTTTTTGTTTTTCAATAAATGGCGCAATAGTATCAACTACTTCAATATATGATGTTGCTTTTGCGGCATTGTTTGATGGATCAATTAATTCATAAGTAAATGGGTATTTCCCAATTTTTTTATTATTTACTGTATCAAGGCTTAACACATTTACAATTATCTCATTTTGTAAATAATAATTATCTTTAAACTCTAATCCACTTTTAACATCAGGAATTTTTTCGCCGACTTGAATTTTAAAATGCGGTACTGTAATGAATGTTGGTTTAACTTTATCAACTATATTTAAAATAATTTCTTTTTTTGATTCAATGCTATATGTAGGGAAAACTACTTTAATCATATATCTAACTTTTCCAACGTAATTAGTATCAATATCAGTTAAATAATTTGTATCAACCCCGTCATATACGTAATACATCAAATTATCATAAAAAACATCACCATTTGATGAAAGCTCGGCTTGCGGAATAGTAATGTATTCACTAATTGAACTATAAACCGGTACTTCTACTTCAACATTAGTCCAAGTAACTACCATTAATAGCATTTGAAATATTTTAAATATTTGCATTAAAAAAACCCCTCCATCTAATATTAGATGAAGGGGTCTAATTTTACTTTTTATCTTTTAAAAATAATAACACGAAATTGATGGCTGAGAACACTAAAATTAATGTCCCCGCAACAATGATGACGGCTCCGCCTTTAACTACAACACTATCCGGATTTAACCATGCATCACCCAAATTAGCACTTGATGGTAACATAAATAAGCTAAGGCCCGAAATTAATAATAAGAATCCTGCTATTAAATGTCTTATTCTATATTGAATTTTATTAAATGTTGCGATAATTAAACCAACTAGAAGTGGTATTAAAGTAATAAATCCAAATAAATTCATTTTAAAGTAAGTTAATGTTGCATTTCCCACTTTAAACCCCTTACCAAACATCACTTGGAAAACTGTAAAATAATAAACTTCACCAGTGTTAGGATTTATTGCTTTTGGATTTGTCTTAATCCCTCCCGCAATAAAAAACGTTACAATAATCCAAATTCCTAATAATAACATCACATAAGGAGTGTATTTTTTTATTCCGCTTAAAACTTTGTTCATATGATTCCTCCTATATGTATTATTGTACCACAAAAGAAACTATGTCATTCTTTTCAAGTTTAATAACATTTCTTTTCCATATTTTCTTATTAAATTAGCTGATTTATAAAAGGTTTTATTTTCATAGTAATTCGAAGCATTTTCAAATAAAATTGATAAAACATAGTAACCATTATAATTATTTTCAAAATTATTAGTAATATTTCTAACATAACGAGTGAATGAATCATTATCAAGTGTATATTTATTGTTAATAAAAAATTCAATTTGTTGAATGATAGAGTTAGAACTATAATTACTATTATCATTCGTTAATTCTTTTATTTTGATGTAATCTTCTTCTTTATCGTAATGAAGGAGTGCAATAAGGTACCAATATTTAGATTCATTTGTATTCTTTTCTAACATTAAATTATTAATTTTATTTTGATGTAATAAATTTAAAAATGCTTTTGTCCATTGTTTTTCTTTTTTTGTTAGATACGCACTTTTTTCTATTTCTTGCAATAGAAGATTATAATCATATTCATCTAGTGAGAAAAGTAATTTTAATTTTAACAAATTATGATATCTTCTTAAATTATTACTTTTTAAAAGTTTTTTTTCTAAATCTTCAGAAATGCTTAAAGTTTGAAGGTGCCTTCCTAGCATTAGTTTAAGATGGATTTTTTCATAATCTATTAACATAGATATTTCTGAGTTTTTATCAACCACATTACTTAAATTTAATACTTTTAGTGCAATAAAATATTTACCTTCTTTTGCTAACATTAATGCTGTTAAATAGTAGAATAGATTTATTTCATTGGGAGTAAATTTACTAATTTCAAACTCTAAATCTTTATACAGAGTTTTTGATCTAAATAAATCACCTTTAAATAAATGATACGCAAATAATATTAACTTTGATTTATAATCAGTATGCGATTCATATAATTTAAATAGAAATGGCGGTATTTCTTTATAATCAAACATGTTAAAAATAATTAGACGATAATGTTCTTCAAATCTTTCCAAATCATAATCTAATATATCCTCGAGTTCAAATCTCTTTTTTAAATCTTCTAATATTTGATCACTTGGTTCAATTAAATTGTTTTCAACCTTTGATAAATAAGAAATACTGCATATCCCATCAGCACCTTCATTTAGAGTCATATTTTTCTGTTTACGTTGCCACCTAACAATTGATCCAATTGTAGTTCCGGTTTCTTGCAGCTTAATTTGAGGCTTGTAAGTTTCAAGTTTTTTATAATTAACATTCATCCTTTTCAGTTCCCTCCATAACTAGATTGTAGTCAATAAAATATTATCATTAATTGTAAAGAACTCAAAACTTTCATTATAAAAAAAGGAGAGATAATCTCCCCTTGTTAGTTACTTTTCAAACTTTTTGTAAAAAACACATACTTCTTGGAGCGGACAATTTTCACATTTTGGGTTTCTAGCCAGACAATGATATCTTCCAAAAAATATTAATTGATGATGAAGTTTTTTTAAATCGTCTTTTTGAAAGTATTTAACAATCCGTTCTTCAACTTCTAAAACATTATCGCTTTCTTTAGCGATTCCCAGCCTCTTCGAAACTCTGTTAACATGAGTGTCAACCGCAATAACATTTTTACCAAAGGCATTTGCCAACACGACATTAGCAGTCTTTCTACCAACACCCGGAAGTGACTCTAAATCTTTCCTTTCGCTTGGAATCTTTGAGTCGTATTTATCATGCAAAATTTTGCTTAAATTTTTTATGTTCTTGGCCTTAGTTTTATATAACCCAATCGATTTTAAGATATTTTCTAAATCCTCTATCGGTGCCTCTTTTAATGATTTTGGATTAGGATATTTACTAAATAATTCTGGTGTTACTTTATTAACCGAAACATCTGTTGTTTGGGCACTTAAGACTACCGCTATTAGCATTTCAAAATGATTTGAATAATTTAAATCCGATTTTGGATTTGGAAACATTTCGTTTAATGTTTTAACAATAAGCTCTCTTTTTATCATATTTTTTTATAAATTGATTCTAAAATATTAGCGGTTTTAGGATCAACTTCCCTATCTTCAATTTTAGAAGTCATTAAAATTCTGTCAATATACTTAATTGAAAATCTTGGTTTTTGAATTGCTTTTTCCACCTCTAATTCAATTGTTTCGTGTGACAATTCATCATTTAAATACCAATTTCTAATTAAATCCATTTCAAATGCTGATAAAACTCTACCTAGTGCTTCTTCTAATATTACTATCATTTTACCAATATGGGCTGCTGCTTCATCATCTTTTTTACTTTGATAATCACTAATAATAAGCTTTTCTATTTTTTTAAAGGTTTTATCTAGACTAAAGACTTCTCTTTCTTTTCCGTCTTTATTTAATTCAAACTTCATTTCTAAAAATCCTTTTTCCATTAATGAAGAAACAAGTTCTCCAATTTCTTGGCGGTTATATTCAACACGCTTTGAAATTGCGTTAATTGTAAAAGTTCTTCTTCTTTCATAAATCGAAAAAAGAGCTAATAAAACCATAGCTTCTGGAAGTTTTAACCCTAAACGTTTATATTCTTTATTAATTATCCTTTCAATCGGTAACCCATATTCATCATATATTTGTTTAATCAACATAAAAACTCACCTTTTTCAACGCTTCTTCAGCCGCTTTTTGTTCAGCTTCTTTCTTAGTTTTTCCAACACCATTACCCAAAATTATTGTTCCGTCTAAATAAACTGCCGCTTCAAATACTTTGTCATGTGATGGGCCGGATTCATTAATAATTTTATAAACAATGGTCTTTCTATCTCCTTGAACATACTCTTGTAAAATAGTTTTAAAATCTTTAATATCGCTAGTTAAATCAATATTTGGAATAACTAACTGGTAAAAGACTTTTCTTGCTTCTTTATGACCTAAATCTAAATAAACAGCTCCCATTAAAGCTTCAAAAGCGTCAGCAATTGTTGCTGGTGAAGCTCCCTTAACTTTTTCGCCACGACCAAGCCTTAAATAATCAGTTAAATTAATCTTATTAGAATATTGAAAAAGAGCTTCCTCACAAACAAGTTGTGCTCTTTTTTTAGTCATGATTCCTTCAGCCAATTCTTTTTGATTTTTATATAAGTATTCACTCATAAAGATTTCTAAAACCGCATCACCTAAAAACTCTAATCTTTCATTGCTCTCGACATTATTTTCATAGGCAAAAGAAGAATGGGTTAATGCACTCTCATATAAGTTAATGTCTCTTGGTTTAATTTTAATTTTCTTTAGTAATTCGCTTACTGGTTTAAAATCATCATTCATTGTGTAACGCCTCAATAGCTACTCGTATTTGGCTCATAATATCTTCTTTAGCTAGCTCTCTTGCTAGTCTAATGCCATTAGAAAATGCAAACGCATTTGAAGATCCGTGGGCCTTAACTAAAACTCCTTCAATACCGACAATAATTGCTCCACCAACAACGTCAGGATTAGCTTTTGATTTAATGTTTTTGAAAGCTTTTTTCATAAGTAACCCACCAATTTTAGCTCTTAGTGATGAATATACTTCCTCTTTGATTGCTTCAGAGAAAGCTTTAACAGCTCCCTCATAACTCTTCATTAAAATATTACCTGTAAAACCATCAGTTACTAACACATCAACATCAGTTGACATCATTTCTTTTGGTTCAACATTACCAATAAAATTAATTTGCGAGTTGTTTTTTAGTAATTCATAAGCTTCAATATCTTCGGCTCTTCCTTTGCTGGCTTCAGCGCCAATATTAACTAATCCTACTTTTGGATTATCAACTTTAAAATAAGATTTACTAATAATTGAAGCCACTACAGCAAAATCAAGTAAATGCTCTGGCCTAAATTCAACGTTGGCTCCAGAATCTAATAAAATTCTAGTTCTTCCCGTAAAATCAGGAATAAAAGGACAAATTGCAACTCTTTTCATTCCTTTAATTCTTCTTAAAATTAAAGTTCCCCCAACGACAGCACCTTGAGTTGGTCCTGATGTTACAATTGCATCAGCATTACCATCTTTAACATGCTTGATGGCTTTAAACATAGAATATTCTGGATTGGTTCTTAATTCTTTAATTGGATCTTCAACTCCCATATCTAAGACATAAGGAGTATGAATTACTTTAACTCTTGGCGACGGAGTTAAATATTTATTAATTTCATTTTCATCTCCAAACAGATGAATTTCAATATCATCATATTTTTCAATTGCTAAATTGACACCCTTTACCATCTCAATAGGAGCGTGATCTCCTCCCATTGCGTCCACTGCTAGTCTAATCACATGGATACCCCCTTTTTATTGTTTATAGTATAACATATTAATTATATGTTACTCCTCGTTTAAGATTTTATTTAAATAGTAGTAACTCGGATTTTCTAAAAGACTTTCATTACTAATTATTTTAATACTTAACTTTCTAGCATCCATTAATATTTTATAATCAATACTAAAGTCTAAATATTTGGCTTTTAAAATTCCACTTTGTCTTAACCCTAAAAACTCACCTGGACCTCTTAATTTTAAATCGTATTCGCTTAATTTAAACCCTGAACTTACTCGCTCTAATATTTTTAATCTTTCAACATCTTCTTTATTAGAAATAGTATAAAACTTTGATTCTTTATCGCCTCTACCGACCCTACCTCTTAATTGATGTAGTTGAGAGAGTCCAAAGTTTTCAGCCGCTAAAACTACCATTAAAGTTGCTGATTTTAAATCAATGCCGACTTCAATCATTGATGTTGCCAGCAAGACTCCACCATTAGAATTTGAAAAATCTTCGATAATTTTATTGCGATCTTCACTAGATATTTCACCATGTAAAATATATAATTTTTCATTTAAAACTGGTCTCAATATTTGAGCAGTATTTTCAATATTAAAATCTTTTAATTCGGAACTAATAGCCGGAACTACAACAAATACGTGCTCACCTTTTTCAACTGTTTCAACTATCTCATTAATGATTAAATTAAGCTTACTTTCTTCGAAATGTTTTGTTTTCACAGGCTTTTGAAAGCTTGGCCTTGATTTGATCTCACTAGTCGCCAAATCGCCAAACATAGCGATTCCCAAGGTTCTAGGAATTGGTGTAGCTGTTAAATATATCAAATTTGCTGATTCTGATTTTTTAAATAAAGATTCCCTTAATTCAACACCAAATTTATGTTGTTCATCAATAATTATTAGACCTAAATCTTTAAATAAAACATATTCTGAAGCCACTGAATGAGTTCCCACTAAAACATCAATTTCTCCACTTTCCAATTTTGATAATATCTCTTGTTTATTACCAACTTTGCTTGTAAGTAAACTAACATTATAACTAACAAGCATTTTTTTAATTGTTTCATATTGTTGACTCGCTAGAATTTCGGTAGGCACCATTAAAACCGCTTGTTTCCCTGCGGTTAACACTCCTAAGATTGCGATAATTGCTACTATTGTTTTTCCCGAACCAACATCTCCTTGAATTAATCTTTTAGTTTGATAATCTTTCTTAAAATCGCGATATATTTCATTTACTACTTCTTTTTGATCTTTGATTAATTCAAAAGGCAAAGTGTTAATGAACTCTCTTACCTTTTCAATATCATAATCAATTGGTAATCTTGTTATTTTCTTTAAAAGACCTTTTTGAAGTTTTAGCTGCATTTCAATTGCTTCTTCATATTTTAGTCTTCTAATTGAATAGTTTAGTTTCTCAATAGTCTCTGGCATATGGAGATTTTTAACCATTTCAACTCGACTCGGTAAACTAAATTTCTTTAAAATAGATTGTGGTAAAGTTTCGTAAATTTCAACTTTGTTATTGGTAAAAATATCATTAATCGCGCGACTAATCATATAATCAGTTACTCCTTCAATATTATAAATCGGAGTAATTTCTTTTTTACTTAAATTTTTAGAAATTGTAGACACCGCTATTTCCTTAGAATAAAGATTATATTTACCTTTAATTAATACTTCATCATCAACCTTAAAACTTTTTAATAAAAATGGTTGATTAAAAATTAAAGCGGAAACTTGAAACTTTTCCACTTTAATTAATAATTTGATTACGTGTACTTTAGCTTTAAAATGCTCGATATTTAAAATGCGTCCAATAACAGTAATTACTTCATTGTGTTTAGCTTCATTTAAGTTAATAATATTATAGTTTTCATATGATTTAGGAAAATTCATTACTAAATCATATGGAGTCCAAATATTGTTTTGACGTAATATATATGCAGTTTTATTTCCAATATAACTAATGTTTTCCAATTTCATAATTTTTCATCTAGCAAAGCTAAGGCAATCATATTTTCAACAACAACTAACACTCTTCTGACATAAGCAACATCATGTCTTCCTTCAACTACCAATTCTTCAATTTGATTAGATTTGAAGTTATAAGTTAGTTGCGGAATAGAAATTGATGAAGGTGGTCTAAAAGAAACTCTAACAATTATCGCATTACCATTAGAGATACCGCCTGAGATTCCACCACTATTATTAGTTTTAGTTTTTCCGTCTTTATCAATAATCAAATCATTGAATTTGCTACCAAGTAAATTGGTTGAATCAAAACCAGCTCCAAATTCAATCCCTTTTGTCCCAGGGATTGATAAGACTGTTTGGGCAATTTTAGCTGAAAGCCTTGAAAATAGTGGCCCGCCCAAACCAACTTCAACGTTTTTAACTTTTACTTCAACGATTCCTCCAACTGAGTCACCTTTTTTCGAGACTTCTTTTAAATAGTTATCTAACTTTGAAATATCAGTTAAAGTCCCAACTTGAACTAACTTAGATTCAAATTCATAGTTTAATGCTTGTTTGCAAAGATTACCAGCTACTATCATTGGTAGTGTCATTCTTCCTGAGAAAATACTAGAACCATAAATCATCTTTTCATCTTTATATTTTTCTCTTATGACATAGTCAACATGTCCTGGTCTTGGATGATCATAAAAAATAGAGTAGTCTTTTTTTCTAATATTCTCATTTTTAAAATGAATTTCTATTGCATCTCCTGTAGTTTGATTATTTTCAAATCCAGAAATTATTATTAGTTCGTCTTTTTCAGTTCTTGGTGTCGTTCCTAAACTAGTAGGTTTTCTTCTTTTGATATCTGCTAAAACTTTTGAAAAATCAATTTCTGTTTTAGGAAAGCCTAAAAGTTTAAACCCGAAAATAGGTTCATGCGAACCACCAAAAATTTCAAGATTTAGTTTTTTACCTTGGAAAATACTATTCATTTAATTCCTTCTTTATTTGATCAACTAATGCTTTAGAGATAACAACTTTTTTATCAAAAACTTGATTAAAACTAGCAATTCCTTGAACAATTAGCATCTCTTTTCCGTTTAATCCGGCTTTAGCATATTTTACTAATTTTGTTGGATCAGGATTATAAATAACATCAAAAACATATACTGCCTTTTCCACTTCATCAAGTCCAACTGGCATCTCATTTATATTTGGATACATCCCCACTGGAGTTGTATTTATTAAAATATAGTGTTTAAAATTCGTTAAATCATCATATGAAATTACGTTTTCAAGTTGAGTTTTTCTCTCTGGATAACGACTTACAAATTTATATTCTAACATCATTCCATCTAATACTCTCGCTACTGTTTGGGCTGTTGCTCCAGTACCAAGGATTAAAATTGGGTATCTTTGAAGATTGATATCCATTTGTTTAATTGAATATACGATACCATCATAGTCGACATTATCACCAATTAATTGACCATTTCTCATATAAACTAAATTTACTACACCAGTAAAATGAGCTTTATTAGTTAAAATGTCTAAATGCTTAATAACTTCTTTTTTGTATGGCTTCGTAATATTGAATGCTTTATATTCGTGCTTTCTTAATAAATCTAAGGCATTTTTTAATTCCTGCTCATCTTTAATTTCTAAAAGTGAATAATCATATTTAAAATCATTTAACCTACCAATAATATGATGTAATTTTGGAGAAATGCTGTGAGATAGCCCCTTACCAAGAAGTGCCATTTTTGGGACACCTTCTTGAAGTTGATAACTAATATCTAAAACTTTAGAATAAAATTCTATATACTCTCTTTCAATTGATTTATCACCTAACATATCAAGATGACGTGCAATTTGTTTAGCTTCATATTCTTTATCAACTATTGGTAAATTAAGTTCTTTCTTTACATTACTAATTAGTAACACGTGCTCTGATCTTTGTTTAAAGAGTTCAATCATTTGTTTGTCAATATTGATAATATCTTCTCTTAATTTTTCAATACTTTTCATCTCAATTTTCCCCCCTAAATTATTAATATCTTCTAAGAAGTTTGGATATGACTTAGTAATCATATCAACATTTTTCATTAAATAACTATGTCCAGTAGCTAACGCTAGTACAGTAAATGCCATAATAACTCGGTGATCATTTGCACCATCTAGCATCGCAATATTTCTTTCTTCCTTATTTCCATAAATTGAAATATGTCTACTTGTTGTTTCATATTTAATTCCGAGTTTATCAAAATTATCAGTCAATGATTTAACACGATCTGATTCTTTATGTCTTAAATTTTGTATGTTAATTATTTTGGTTTCACCATCAATAAATGAGGCGAAAACGGCTATAGGAAGAAATAAATCCGGATTATTAATCACATCTATCTTAGCGGGTTTAAGACTATTAGAAACAACTTTAAGTAGATCTTTCTCCCAAACTAACTCAATTCCAAATTGGTTTAAAAAACTAATTATTTGATAATCCCCTTGAAGTGATTCTTTTGGTAATCCTTTAATATTAATATTGAATCCTAGTGCTGCTAATACTAAGTAAAATGCTGATTGCGAATAATCTCCTTCAACTATATATTTACGTTCTTTGAAAAGTAATTCTTCTTCAATGACTATTAAATTCCCTTTTAATCTAACTTTATTATTACTAAAATAATTTATCATGTCAATAGTCATTTCCAAATATGGTTTGGAAACCATTTCATTTTCAATGATAATTGTTGAAGGTTTTTTTAATGTTGATAGAGCAAGCGTAAGACCACTTGCAAATTGTGAACTAATATGGCCTTCGATTTCGTATTGCCCAGCTTCTAATTTCCCACTTACATGATAAATGTCATCTATTGATTCGTATTTTATATTATATTTGTCGAAAAATTTATCAAAAGTTTCAAAGGGTCTTATTAATAAGTCTTTATTTCCAGTAATCTTAAACTCTTGAAATTTAACTAGAAAGATAAAAACTAGCATCCTAAAGGCAGTTGCTCCTGATTTCATATGGAAAACATCTTTATTATTCATAAATGTATTTCCAGTAATTAACAAGTAATTATCTTTTTCGATAATTTCAATTCCAGCAAGTCTTAGGGCTTCTATTACCGCTATGGTATCATCACATACTAAATAATTATCAATTTTGGATGTCCCAGAAATAAGACTTGCCGCAATAATTGATCTTATCGTTAATGATTTAGATGGTGGAATTGTCACTATCCCCGATAAATTACTTTTCCGTATTAACCAGTGCATCTTTTAATTTACTCCAACTTATAGTTTCTATTTTAGGTTTCAAAACATCTTCTAAAAAGACAAATCTAATTCCATCAGATTTACCTTTTTTATCCATGAATAAATATTTTTCATATTTTTTATATTTTAAATTAGGAACTTTATAACCAATTTTTTGAAGAAATTCATTTAAATCATCTAATAATTTATGATTGGTCAATCCTAAATAAATACCCACTTCTAGCGCTTTAATCATTCCAAAAATTACTGCTTCACCATGTGAGATTTCAAAATTAGTTGCGGCTTCTACCGCATGACCAATAGTGTGGCCAAAATTTAATGTATTACGAATTGATTTGTCAAAATAGTCTTCGATGACATATTTTTTCTTAATTTCAATGGCTCTTGAAATTAAATCCGGACTATAATTTACATCGCCTAAATCTAATTCGTGTAAAATTTCAACATCGCCAATTAATCCTGTTTTAATTAATTCCCCATAACCATTTAAAATTTCTTTTTTTTGTAAAGTGTCTAAATATTTTGTTTCACAAATTACTATCATTGGATCATAAAATGTTCCCACAATATTTTTATATTGCTCGTAATTAACTGCTGTTTTACCGCCAATTGAACTATCAATTTGACTAATTATCGTTGTTGGAATGTGAATTAAGTTTATCCCGCGCATATAAATTGAAGCGACAAACCCAGTAATATCAGTAACGACACCACCACCAAAAGCGATTAATAAATCATTTCTTTTAGCGCCATTTTTTATTAAAAAATCAATTATATTAAATGCATTTTCACTTGTTTTTGAATAATCTCCATCAACTAAGACATACCAAAAAATATCTCTATTTGTTACTTTTCTCTCTAAAGTATCTTTATATAAAAAATAGACATTTTCATCAGTAACAACGAATAATTTACTTTCTTGGTAATCACCCAAAAAACGATCATAATTTTCAAATGACCGATCAATATAAATATTATATTTTGGCAAACTTATAATTTTCATAATGATTTAACTAATTCTTCGTATTCTTTAAAATCTATCGTTTGAAAACCATCACTTAATGCCACGTCTGGATTTTCATGAATTTCAATAATCGCTCCATCAAGGGATAGAAATTTTGCTACCTTAGTAAAATCACTAACCATATCCGCTCTACCAGTTCCATGAGAAGGATCAATTATTACTGGTAAATGCGATAATTTTTTTGCAGCTAAAGCGGCTGATAAATCCAACGTATTTCTAGTATATGTTTCAAAAGTGGTGCTACCACGTTCGCATAAAATAATTTGGTCATTGCCACCATTTAAAATATATTCAGCGGCTAATAGCCATTCTTCAATTGTAGCTGATGGTCCTCTTTTTAAAAGAATTGGCTTTTTAATTTTTCCAAGTTCCTTAAGCATTGGATAATTATCCATATTTCGTGCTCCAACTTGAATAATATCGATTTTTTCAATAAATAATTCGAGTTCACAAATACTTGGAATCTCAGAAACGGTAACTAAATTATATTTCTTACCAATTTCATATAGAAGCTCTACCCCTTCTTTTCCTAACCCTTGGAAATTATAAGGAGATGTTCTTAACTTAAATGTACCGCCACGTAATAACTTACCACCATTTTTAACGATAAGTTGGGCCGTTTTTTCTAGTGATTTGCGATCTTCAATTGAACAAGGCCCGGCAATTAAATTAAAAGAACCGTCATTGAAAGTAACATTTTTTACTTTAACAATAGTTTTTTGACCATCATGTTTTTTATATACCTTTAAATCTTTCATCTTATGTCCTTTCTATTTAGTAAAAAAGGTCCGGAGACCTTTTTAAACTCAAGTGCCAATTCGAGTGGATTTAGATTTGAGTCTATTTTTTCCCCTTATTTAAATCTTTTAATTGGTCTCTAATTTCTGTAAGCAATAGAATATCTTCTGGAATAACAGGTTCTGCAGGTGCTTCTGGTTCTTTTTCAGCTTCTTCAGCAGCTTTTAAGGCCGCCTCTTCCGCTAAACGTCTTTCTTCAGCTCGCTTTTGAATTCCTTTAATAACTACTACAACTACTACATATAAGAAGAATGCAATAATTAAAAAGTTAACAACTGATTGAATGAATTTACCATAAGCAATAATTGTCGCACCTTCTGCAGCCGCTTGAGTAATTGCATCAGCATAAGTTAAAGTTGAGTAATCACTAACGCCTCTGATAACACCATACATGTTTTCAAATGATGCTTTTCCAAAAATCCCAGCAATAAGTGGCATAATAATATCATTAACCATTGATGCTACGATTGCACCAAATGCGCCCCCAATGATAACCCCAACTGCCATATCTAATACGTTACCTCTAGAAATGAATTCTTTAAATCCTTGGAAAAATCCTTTTTTGTCTTTTTTATTAGCCATTTTGTTTTTCCTCCTTCTCATAGAAATATTTTATCATTTTTATATTATAATTTCATTAAAATATAACAATTTTCAAACAAAACTTTATTTATGATACGGTTTATTAAGCAAAATTGATTCAGCTCGATAAATTTGTTCAACTAAAATTAATCTAAATAATTCGTGCGGAAAGGTAAAATCAGAAAAACTTAATCGTTCATTAGCTCTATTTTTAACTTCATCGCTTAATCCCAAAGATCCACCTATTAAGAAAACGATGTCGTTGCCATTTAGTTTTAATTCCTCTAACTTTTTAGAAAAAGATTCGCTATCATATTTCATACCTTTAATATCTAAGGCAATAACGTAATCTCTCTCACTAATCTTAGCTAAAATATCTTTTCCTTCTTTCTCAATATTAGATTGCCTAACTTCTATAATGTCTAATTTTGAGATTTGTTTTTTGTAAAAATCGATACCATCTAAGAAATATTTCTTTTTAATTTTTCCAACAGCAATTATTTTCATATCTTAATAACCTTACTTGATTCTTGCGATGTATAAATCAACTTTACTTTAAACGGATCATCAAAATTCTTAACGCAAGCCATCTCAATTTTTTCTTCAGTATTACAATCTTCTGATATGTGTGCAACCGCCCAAATAGGACGTTTACTTTGAATTACTTCATTTAAGATTTTAGTTGCTTCATTATTAGATAAATGTCCTCTTTCACCTAAAATCCTCATTTTTAAATGGTGCGGACGTTTATGAGTTTGCATTAGCATTAATTCATCGTGATTAGCCTCTAAATAGTAAAAATCAGCGTCTTTTATTACTTTAAAGTAGTCTTTATGGATATAACCAGTATCGGTGATAAAAACGGCTTTTTTGCCGTTAGATTTCGCTACCACACCAATTGGTTCATTAGCATCATGACTAATTAACATTGGATAAATTTCAAAATCATTAATTTTAAAAGATATTTCTGGTTCAATAAAAGTATAATTTTCAATTGCTTCTTTGGTTTCTTTATCTAACCCATCCATCGTTCCTTTAGTCAAATATACTTTAACATGAGGATGATTATTTAAAAACACTCGTAATCCACTTGAGTGATCTTTATGTTCATGAGTTAAAATAATAGCATCAATTGATTCTAATTCAATTTTATATTTTTCAAACTTTTTCTTAGTTCGGGTAAAAGATATTCCTACATCTATTAATAAGTGGCTATTGCCACTAATTAATGAAACAATATTTCCTTTTGAACCACTAGCAAGTACTCTAATTTCCATGTTTTCACCATTAATATTTTATCATAGTATTAATAAATACTAAATAATAGTGGTTTAATTAACTTTTGATTTGCTTTTATATAATAAAAATGATAATATTATTTATGCTTGTATTATTTTTATGAAATAACTTAAGGAGTGAAAAATATTATGAAAAAGAACAAATTTGTGAAAAGCTTGATGATTTTGGTACTTCTAGTCTTCTCAGTTACATTATTAACTGCGTGCGACGGGTCAAAAGACAAATACCCAACTGGCAGTTTAACTGATGAAGTATACGTAAGTGCTGGCAATCATAAAGTAACTCAAAAAGAATTATACGAGGAATTCCGTTTTGATGGTCTTTCAGTATTACAAACATTGGTAGACGAAAAAGTTTACGCAAAATACTATGCAATGGTTGATTACACTAACGAAGATCACAGAAAAGTTTTAGAAGAGGCAGTCAATAGTGCTGTATTTGGTAATAAGGATGTCGAAAAGTTAGTTGAAAACAATAAACAAGACTTAGATAAAAAATCTAGAGTTTTATCTTACGTTGATAGTTTATTAGTTGTTGGTAAAATTTTACCTGACCAAAAAGATGCGTTAGTTACTGAATTATATGAAACTACTACTTTTGCTGGTTATTCAGACACATTATTAAACTTATACAAACAAAAAATGGCAGTTCGTCTTTTCGCTAAAGAAAAATTAGATGAAGAATTATTAGATGAAAAATCTGATCAATTTATTAAAGATGAAGATGTTGTTACATTCTACAAAAACAGCCGTAAGGGACGTTATAATGTTTCTGCATTCTGGACTGAATTTTTAAACTTAAATGAACAAAAAGCTGCATTTAGAGAATTATCAGTAAAAATCTCTTCAAGTGGTAAATGGTTCTTAGTCCCTGATATTAGAGTTACTGATTCAACTAAACCTGGTTATGTTGATGTTGAAAATCCTTCTAATAAACACGTTAAAGATATTTTAACTAACAAAAAGATTAAGTATGTTGATGAAAACAATGTTAGAGTTGAAATTTCTAAAGAAGATTTCCAAACATATTATGATGCATACACATTCTCTGAAGACCGTTCAGGTAACCCTGACCAACCATTTACTAAAGAATTAGTTTTACAATATATCGTTAAAGCACATAACTTAGTTCATGGAAACCAATTAAAAGTTGTTGATGGCGCTGTATTAAATGCAAATGATGATACACCAGTTAAAGTTGATTATAAATATGAAGATTTCAAAAACACACAATTAAGAAACCATATCTATACCGCTTTAAAGATTCCAACTGAAGATGATCCAAACAATGTACAATACTCACAAAGACCTAATACCTTTGGTGAATATGTTTATTTAGTTTATAAGTTTAGTGATGAATCAGCGACTGAAAAAGGAATCTTAAACGAAGAGGAAGATGCTTTCTTAGAAGGAAATGACGATTTAATTGCTGAAATTAAAGCGGAAATGGTTGAAAAGAAATTACATGACACTTATATCAACGAAAAAGTTGCTGAACACAATAAAGAAAACAAATTAAACATTTATGATCCAGTCTTAAGAGCTTTATATTCTCGTTCAAATGAATATAAAGGAGCAACTAAGATGAAAGATAAAAACACTTTAGCTGACATTGGTGATATTGTTGTTACAGTTGATGAATTCTATAAAGAAGCTGAAAAAACATTTGGAGTATCAATTTCTCAAGATTTAATTACTAACAAAATCTTAAAAGATATGTATTTAGATAAAATTGATGCTGATACTAAAAAAGATAACGAAGAATCAATGAAAAACATTTTAGTTGCATTTGGTCAAAACCAATATGCACAAAGTGGTTATCCAGCTGACATTGGTAGAGATCAATTCTTATTACTTGCATTCCGTTCTAAAAATGTTGAAGATGCTATTGAAAAAGCATTTGTTCTACCTAAATTAAACGAATTATTTGAAGCTGATTATGAAGCACACTATGGTGCTGAAATTTATCAAAAATTTGCTGATTTATCAGAATTACAATATAACAATTACTGGGTATTAAACTCATCACACGTTTTAATCTACTTAGATTTAGACTTAGATGGTACACCAGATAATCCAAATAAATTAGACGCTGATGTTTTAGCTGATGCTCAAACATTATTACCAAAATTAATCAAAGCTATCTTTACTCGTATTGGTAAAGAAGTTTCTGAACAAAAAGGTATTGAAAGATTAATTACTGATTATAACGATTCAACAAGATTAAATTCAGATGATCCATATGAAAAAGAAAGTATTTGGGCTGAATACAAACGTTTTGGTTTTAGATTAAAACAAGAAACATTAGGCGAAATTACTAACTCATCTAACTTCTTAACAAGTCAGTCAAGATTAGACGAAGTCTTCTATACTCGCGCTAAAGCCATCTATGAAATCGTTAAAGATTATACTACTTCTCAATTCCCTTACTTAGACTTCTATAATAATGATGTCGCATTTGACCCAGCTAATCCAGATAATACATTAGGAAATATCGAAAAAATCCAAACTGCATTCGGATGGCACTTAATTATGGGTACTGGCGTTACTAATAAAATGCCTTCGGCTAAATTAGAAGTAAGAGAAGATGAATCTCATTTATCAAAAATTACTGGTGCTGATGGCGAACCACTAGATGGTTCAAATGAAAATGATGTTGTTAATGCTAAGCAAATTGAAATTTTCTTAAAAGAATCTGCATCTGAATATAACGTTCAAATTAGAGTTTCAACTGCAATCCAAAAACAATTCGGTCAAGTTAAAGCTAAATATGAAAGCTCAAATATGAGAAATGAAATTAACTACCGCTTATTAGTTACTAAAGGATTAACCTTCAAAAATGCTGCTGCAACTAACAAATTTAACGCCATGAGAGAAATCAATAAAGCTCAATTATTCAACTACCAAATGGGTACTGGTAATGAAGCATTTGATGCCCTATGGGGAACTTGGTTCGAAGTATTTAATTAATTTCACTTATTAATATAAAAAAGAGACTCTAAGGAGTCTCTTTTATCTTTATTAAGCCGTTTTATTTAGTTAGTTTATGTTTTAAAAATCTACCTTTATCAGCTACTGGTATGGCTGGAGTAAATGCTCCTTGATTAGTATTGTGTAATACTTCTCCAATGACTTGGAATTTAGAGTCAATTGAATCAATATACCAAAGTAATAATGCTTCCGCTATTTGCGGACGTTTTGGTGACCCAAAGGTCATTTGTCCATGATGAGATACAATCATATGTTTTAAAAGTAAAACTTCTTCTTCATCACTGTAGCCAAACTTAGCGGCAATTTCATCAATTTTACTAACACCCATAACAATATGTCCTAACAATAAACCTTCGTTAGTATACTCACCATCAACACCAGTTATTTCTAAAGTCTTGCAAATATCATGTAAAATAATTCCGGTATACAATAAATCACTAGACATATAAGAATATATCTTTAACATATCTTCAGCCATCTTTAACATATTAAGTGTATGGAACGCAAGTCCGCCGATATAAGTGTGATGAAATTTAGTGGCTGCTGGGTGAATATAAAATTTGTTTTTATATTCATCGTAAATTGATTTAGTAATATCAAATAAAACTTTGTTGCTAACTTGTTTTAAATAATTCTCAATTCCATTTTTTAAATTATTTAAGGTAATTGGTGCATAATCATAAAATATTCGATATAATTTGGTAATTTCATCAACTTCTAATACTTCTTCAACTTCTTTAATCTCGCAAGCCACTAAAATAAATTCATCTTCTCTTCTTTCGTTTGGTTCTTTAGTTACTATAAATTGATAAATTTGGCCCATTGTAACTTTATCAATGCCTTCTCTTAATTTGATATTAAGAGTTTTTCTATCTTGATCAAAGATTGTTGTATTATAAAAAGTTGCTCCTTGATTAACCGCATCTACTTTTCCAATTATTTTTAAAGTTTCGTTATCTTTTTTCATATTCATCTTTCCTTTTTAGTATATATTTTTTAATATCCTCTTCTTTATTCGCTAGTTTATGATTTAATATTTTACTAATAATATCATTTTTAAGTTCACTTAACCATGATCCTGGCAGTAAACCAACTATTGATATTATTTTTTGATTAGATATTTGAAGCTCTTTTTCTGATTTGATTGGTAAATTTTCATACATCTTAATCAATTCTTCTTCCGTTACATTAAATACTTTTAAATATTTATTTAATCTAGCGGCAGTTATTACATCATCTAGCTCATATTGATATAATAAATTATTATTTAATTTACCTTTATGGTTTAATAAACTAATTACTTGGTTATATTTAGCTTTTTCTTTATTAGAAAGTTTCCAAAACTTATCAACTTTTGAGTTTTTATAAAAACACATAGCAAAGAAATCTTCACCACTTAACATAATTTGTTGATCAGCCACATACTTAATTCCTTGACTTAATCCTGGAAGATATAAATAGATACCCGTATCAACCATTAGTTCTAACGCTTTTAAACTATTTTCATATTTAATAATTTTTACTAATTCACGATAAATTCTTTCGGCCGATACATTTTTAATTAGTTCTCGGTTTTTAATAATTGATTTTAAGGTGTTTTCTTCAATTTTAAAATCAAGTTTTGATACTAGATAAAACGCCCTTAACATTCTTAAAGCGTCTTCGCGAAATCGATCATCAGGATTACCAATTGATTTAATTATTCTTTTCGCTAAATCATCTTTCCCGCCAACTAAATCAATAATATGAAACTTACTATCTAAATACATCCCATTAATCGTAAAGTCTCTTCTTTCGACATCTTCTTCAATTGACTCAGAAAATATTACTCCGTCTGGATGTCTATTATCATAATATTCTAAGTCTTTTCTAAAAGTTGTAACTTCAAATTCTTCATCATTAAAAAATACTAAGACGGTTCCAAATTTAACTCCAATTGGAACTGATTTAAAGTGTTTCATTACTTCATCTGGAGTAGCACTAGTTGAAATATCAATATCAAAAGATTCGCTTCCTAAAAGAAAGTCGCGAACTGATCCACCAACTATATAAGCTAAATATCCTAATTTTTCAAATTCTTTGAGTAAAAGTAATGCGTTTATCATTTCTAACACCAACTTTATTATAACATAATTAAAAATATGTTATAATCTTAATTGATATGAAATACTTAAAAGAACGTGTTGTCACTGAGATAATTATTAAAAAATCAAGATTTATTAATGTGTTAATTCCAATTTCAGAAGAATCTGAAATTCTTTTGAATTTAACCGATTTAAAAAAGGAATATCCAAAGGCCACCCATTATTGTTATGCTTACATTTTAGGTCCAAATGGGCAGTTTGGTGGATCTAATGATGATGGCGAACCGGCGGGCACTGCTGGGGTTCCCATTTTAGAAGTTTTAAGACATAATGAGGTCACAAACATTCTAGCCGTTGTAATTAGATATTTTGGTGGAATTAAACTAGGCGCTGGTGGCTTAATAAGGGCATATTCAGGTGGAGCTGCTGATGCGATAAAAGTAGGTTCTTTCTACCAAAATATTAAAGCTCAAAAGTATATTATTCATTTCAATTATGATCAAATTAATGATGTTGAATATTTGTTAAGAGACTTCATTATTATTGACCGAGTTTATGAATCAAGTGTCAATTTTACCATAGCGGTAAAAGAAGAAAATGATTTTGAGTCGATTAAACATCACTTCTTTAAAATAAAAAAGCTAGAAGAAATTCTTCTAGCTATTGATGTATAGTTGTTAATGAATGGTTGAGAATAAGTCAACGATAAAATACATAATCCGTCCAATCAAATGGCCGCCGATTAAGCTTACTAAAACATAAGCTAATCTAATTTCAAAAACTTTTCCTTGATGAAATAGTTTTTCAAAATTAGTTGCTCTTAAAATAATGAATGTTAAAAAGATGCCGATTAAAAATCCGCCTAAATAGGATGCTAATTGTGGCATTTTTTTATTTAGTTCCGAATAAGCGGTCGCCGCAGTCACCTAAACCTGGATAAATATATCCAATATCATTTAAGTGAGAATCTAATGCTGCAAGATAAATTGGTACATCTGGATGATCTTTTTGAAGTCTTGATACTCCTTCTGGACAGCCAACGATGCCAACATATTTAATCTTTTTAACACCGCGCTCTTTCAAAATATCAACTGTTTTACTAACGGTACCACCAGTCGCTAACATTGGGTCTAAGATAATAACTAAACTATCTTTAATCCCAACTGGAAACTTAGCATAATAAATATGCGGTTCTAATGTTTCTTCATCACGATATAGTCCCACATGTCCAATTTTAGCGGTTGGAATTAAATTATGAATTCCATCAACCATTCCGAGTCCCGCTCTTAAAATAGGAACTAAAACAACTGGCTTTGATAAAACTTTGCAATCTGCTAAACCAAGTGGTGTTTCAACAGTTGTCGCTTCTGTTTCTAAATCTCTTGTCACTTCATAAGTTAAAAGAGCTCCGATTTCAGAAACACTTTCTCTAAATTCTTTTGGATGAGTGTTTTTGTCTCTAATTTTTGCCATCTTATGATCAATTAATGGATGGCTCATCACTACTAATTTTTTCATTACTTTTCCCCCAACTTTCCTAATAAATCTAATCTATGTTGATGTCTTTCTTCAAATTTCGAATTCATAAAAGCTTCAATTAATTCTTCAGCTTTTTTATTTGTTAGTGTTCTTCCTCCTAACACAATAATGTTGGCATTATTGTGTTCTTTAGCTAGCATTGCGGTATTTAAATCATAAATCAAGGCTGCTCTAATTCCTTGAAATTTATTAACTGCCATACTAATACCAATTCCCGTGCCACAAATCGCAATTCCAAAGTCATATTCCCCTTTTAATACTTCTCTAGCCAGCAATTCACCATAAACTGGGTAATCTACCGATTCATTTGAATTAGTTCCTAAATTAACTACTTCAATCCCCCTAGCTTCAAAATAACTTAATAAGTGACGTTTTAACTCATAACCGCCATGATCGTTTGCAATAACAACCCTCATAATTACACCTCTATTTTACATTTTTTTATATATAAAAATAATCTACAAGCGTAGATTATTTGTTATAAACAGCTAAAATATCCTCAAATGGAATTGCGCCTTCTCTAACTAATTTAATTGACCCATTAGAAATATCAACGATAGTTGATGCTATACCAATGTAATGGCCTACATGTTCTCCGTAAATGTGGTCAACTACATTACCATATTGCTTTCTAATGTCTTCAATTTTATTAAGTGGTTCTTCGCCGCTTATATTAACTGAAGTGGTTCTAAGTGGTCCAAAATTGTTAATTAACTCAATTGTGACATAATGATCAGGAATCCGAATCGCAATCGTTTTATCCCCAGTTTTATTGTAAAAATCTGGTGTTGATTGCAAAATTAAAGTTAGTGGCCCTGGCCAAAAATTTTGCATGATTCTTAACGCTTTTGAATCATATTTAGCAATAACGTTAATTTGAACAATACTCGATACTAAAACAGGAATGTCTTTATCGTGACTTCTTTTTTTAATTTCATAAATTCTTTCTAATGCGACCTTATCATAGAGTTGGCATCCCATACCATAAATGGTATCTGTTGGGAAAATAATTACTTGTCCCTTTTCCATACTGATCCCCTTTTTCTAATAACCGAATAACGATATTTACCTTGTAGGTCTTTTAAGGTAAAGGCTCGATACTCTGGTATAAAGTGACTAACAAACATTTGAATATATAATCCGTGTTTATGTCCGTGTTCTAAAATAATCATTCCACCATCATTTAAATGTTTAACTGCCCCCAAGATAATTAAACTTAAATGCATTGTTCCAAAATAATCACTATAAAGTGCAATTTCTGGTTCAAATAACACGCTATCTTCAACTTCGTCAGTTTCTGATACGTATGGTGGATTTGAAATAATTAAATCATATTTTCCTTTGACGTTTTCATATAAATCCGATTGTATAAAGTTAACATCTGCTTCGTTTATTTTACTATTAGTCTCTGCTACCGCTAATGCATCTTCATCAATATCAGTTGCGTCAACTTGATAGTTTTTCTCTAAGTTTAAGGTAATTCCAATACACCCACTACCAGTACCTATTTCTAAAACTTTTAAGTCGTTTGGTAATTTTTTAATAACTTTATCAACCAAATATTCAGTTTCAGGCCGAGGAATTAAAACGCGCTCATCGACATTAAATCTTCTGCCATAAAAATTAGTTGATCCAACTAAATATTGTATTGGTACATTTTCCAAAACGTAGAAATCTAAAAGTTCTAAATACTCTTCGGCTTTTTCATTGGTAATTTCTTTATCGAAATTAATAAACATGTCACTATATGACATTTCAAGTAAACCCGAAAGTAGTAACTTTGCTGCTGTTCGTTCTTTGTTGAATTCTTCAATTTTTTCGTACCCCAATTGGAGTAAATCTCTAATTATCATTCTGCTCCTAATAGTAATTGTTTTTGATATTCATTAATTAATGGTTCTAATATCAATTCCAATCTACCTTCCATAATGGCATCTAACCTTTGAACAGTTAGCTGAATTCGATGATCACTAACTCGATTTTGTGGATAGTTATAAGTTCTAATCTTTTCACTGCGGTCTCCAGTACCGATTAGACTTTTTCTCATTTTTTCATCTTTAGCTGCTTGTTCCTCTAAAATTTGTTGATATAGGCGCGCTTTTAAAATAATAAAAGCTTTATCTTTATTTTCATGTTGACTCTTACCATCTTGACAAGTTACAACTGTATTAGTTGGTAAATGAGTTAATCTAACTGCTGATTTAGTAGTGTTAACTGATTGACCACCAGGTCCACTTGAGTTATAAGTGTCAACTTTAATATCATTCCAATCAACATCAAGTTCAACATCTTCCGCTTCTGGCATCACTAAAACGGTCGCCGTTGAAGTATGAATTCTTCCTTGCGATTCAGTTTCAGGAACTCTTTGAACTCGGTGAACTCCAGCTTCATGTTTTAAAAATGAATAAACTTTAGTACCTGAAATCATAAATTCAATTGAAGTAAACCCGCCCATAGTTCCTTCATAAGCGTTTAAAACTTCAACTTTCCATCCCATTTGATCAGCATAACGATGATACATTCTAAAAAGGTCGCCCGCAAAGATATTTCCTTCATCTCCACCTGCAGCACCTTTAATTTCCATAATAATATTTTTCTCATCGTTTGGGTCTTTTGGAAGTAATAAAATTCTAAGTTTTTCTCTTAAGTTATTTAGCTCTTCTTCATGCTCAACGATTTCAACTTCAGCCATTTCAATTAAATCAGCATCTTTTTCAATTTGTAAAAGCGCAATTAAATCATCCAACTCTTTTTGAACACGTTTAAAAAGACGGTAGGTTTCTACCGTTTCTTGTATTTGCGAAATCTCCTTTAAAGTTTTAGTCATTTCGGCAACATCGGACATGTCGTCAATTAATTTTTGTTGGAGTTTTTCATATGTAGATTCAATTATGTTTAATCTGTCTAACACTTTCTCACCGGTATAATTTTATCATATCTTATAATCATTTACAAATGATTAAAGTTGAGAAAATTAGTATTAAAAATGAAAACGTTTGTCCAAAGATAAAAATATATTTTTTATCTTCTAAATGAAAAAGACTTTGAGTTTGTTTCAAAGTCTTTCAACAATTATAGTTATATTAACTTTTAAAACTATTTTACTATCATTATTTTTAAGCAACTTCTAAATAATGAATAAAATTATTGGCCTTATTTTTGAAATAGAAAATCAAGAAAAACACACCTAATAATATCGCCGTAAAAATGTTACTTAAAGCCATTGTTAGGCCAACAACCTTATATCCGATATCACTAGCAAAATAGTATAATAAAATTAAAATCGGAATCCTAAAAATGAATAGTCTAACTATGTTAACTATATATGAAATTTTGGTTAATTTAAACCCGTAAAAACCACCTAATAAAACATTGGTTAGAGCGTTAGCTAAAATTGATAGTATTTCAAACTTTAATAGCTCTTTAGCCGTTTCAATTTTCAAATAATATTCTTCCATCGCTGATGCAGTAACTTCAGTTGGTTTTGAAATAAAAAATTTAACTGCTGGTTCCATTAATAGAGCAATTAAGACCGCTCCTAATATTGTAAATATCATTGTATATATAGTCGCTACTGACACTGTTTTAAAAGCTCTTTTAGGATTTTTATTTCCCAAATTTTGAGAAATTAGCGTTGTCTCTACTTCTTCAGACGAACTAGAAATTACGCCCACTCCTAAATTTGCTTTATAAGTTATTGACAATGCGGCAATTGCTCCAGCTCCATAATATACTGTCGCTAAATAATTAACAATTACTTTTCCAAAACTAAATGTAAACCGACCTAAAACTACTGGAATTGAAATTTTGATCATTTCTTTAATATATTTTTTATTAAATGATAAATCTTTTAAATCAATTTTGAAAATATTATTTTTGTTAAACATAACCGTTATTGCAAAAATAGTTAAAGATAACTGAGCGATTAAAGTCGTAACTGCAATCCATTCTATCGAATTTAAGCTAAAAACAAAAACAAATAATAGTGTTAAAATTACTTTGATTAACGCTACCACGATATTCATCATGATAATTAATTTGATATTTCTTTTCGCTCTTTCAAGACCAATAAAAACAACATTGATTGCTGTTAATGCGGTTGTCGTAATTTGAATATAAAAATATACTTGGCCGCGTTCAATAATGCCGCGATTAAAGTTTAATGCTTTTAGCAGTGGAATCACACCTAAAATCGTTAAAAGAATAAGAAAAATACTAATAATTGCTGTTAAAATTAAGACTACACCAGCATTACGCCGGGCTTCTTTAATTTCTCCCCGTCCATATAGATTAGCAACTATCACCGCACCGCCAGTCGCAAAACCAAAGCCAAAAGCGGATACTGCATTAATTATTTCATCAAAAAAACAACTGAATCCTTTGGATCATTGGGAAACATTGAAATTATCTTTAAATCGAAAACGCCAAATAAATAATTTAGAAAATTATACATTGCAATTGGAATAAATATTATTAAAAATACTTTCCAAATTGAATCGTTTAAGATCGAATTCCGGCGTTTTTGTTCTTTTTCTGAAAGTTGCATATTTAGATTCCTTTTGTTTTAAAAAATCCCATTTTAACTCGTAAAATGGGATTATTATAATAATTAATTTTCTCTTTGTTCGATTTGATAAAATCTTGACTGCTGTCTAGCAAATCTAAATTTTAATTCAACACCCGACATACCTTGACGATTTTTAGCAATGATAATATCAATTAATCCGGTTGGTTCACTACCATCTTTAATATAATAATCATCACTATGCAAGAAGATTACAATATCAGCATCTTGTTCGATACTTCCTGATTCCCGCAAATCAGAAAGTACTGGTTTTCTTTCATCGCCTTTTCTTTGTTCAACGTTTCTTGAAAGTTGTGATAACGCAATGATTGGAACTTTTAATTCTTTAGCTAATTGTTTTAGGCTTCGAGAAATTTCTGAAACAACTTCTTGTCTGTTAGCATATCTTGATGAACTTGGTGATAAAAGTTGTAAGTAATCAATAATTATTAAATCTAATTTCCCTTCGTTTTTATATCGACGACATTTGGCTCTTAACTCTCCAACTTTTGAAGTGACTGAGTCATTAAAATGGATTCCATAGTCTTGCAATGTCTTGATGGTTGCTCCAAGTTCGCGCCACTCTTCAGGTCTTAGTGTCGCGGTTCTTAATTTTTTATTATCAATTCCTGATAAGTTAGATAACATTCTACCAACTATTTGCTCATTACTCATCTCTAAACTAAATAACGCCACGTGTTTAGTTTCACCTTTAGAATTTGGTCTAGCAATATTTAACGCTAAGTTAATCGCAAATGCTGATTTCCCCATCCCTGGTCTTGCGGCCACAATAATTAATTCTTCTGGTTGGAAACCAGTAGTTACATCATTAAGTGATGAAAACCCAGTATTTAATCCAGTTACTTTTTGGCCTGATTTTCCAATTTTTTCAATTTTTGAATAATATTGATCGGCGACAACTGCAACATGCTCAAAATCACTAGTTCTTCTACTTGTTGAAAGTTCATAAACTTGTCTTTCAACTTCTTCTAAGTATTCTTCAGCAGTTTGATTTTGTCGATATCCAGATTCAACAATTTCACTTGATACTTTAATGATTCTTCTTTTTAAAGAAGCATCCATAATAATACCTAAATAAGTTTCAAAACCATCTGCTGATGGTGTTAGTTGAGATAAATAGGTTAAATAATCTAAAGAAATCGTACCTAATGAAGGATTTTCAGAAAAAAATTCTCCAACCGAAACAAAGTCGATTTCTTTTTCACGATCATAGAGTGATTTCATCGCAGTAAAAATAACAGCGTTATTTTTGCTGAAAAAATCATCTGCTTGTAACAAATCTGCCGCCGTTACAATTAAACTAGGTTCAAAAAAGATTGAAGCTAGTAAGTTGGCTTCGGCTAAGTCAGCGTTTGGTAATTGACGTTGCACGATATCACCTACTTCTCTACTACGTGAACATCAAATGATGCTTCTATGTCTTTATGTAAACTGACAGTTGCGGTATAGATACCGACTGAATTAACTTCTCCAACTAGTTGAACTTTCTTGCGATCTAAGACAATTTGGTTTTGAGTTTCAAAGGCTTCAACAATTTGTTTCGTGGTTACTGCCCCAAACATTTTACCATCATGTCCAATTTGAACACTTACTGTTACTGATTTAGAATCGATTTCTTTTTTAAGTTGTTTTATTAGTTCTAAATGTTGTTGTTCGCGTTTCATTTGGTCTTCGAGTTTTTGGTTAAGTGCTGCTAAGTTTTCTTCATTTGCAATTACTGCTTTCTTATTCTTAATTAAATAGTTACCATAACCAGAAGCTACCGTAATCACATCATCAGCTTTTCCTCTATTTTTAACATCTTCTAATAAAATAATTTCCATATCCTCACCATCTCCTCCGTACTCTAAATCTAATAAGTGCTTAATGTTCAAGAACACTTCGTGTACACTAGCATCTTTAATTTGTGCCGCAGCACCGGTTAAGTGGCCGCCGCCACCAATTTCTTCCATTAACACTTGCACGTTAACATGTTGAATAGATCTAGCACTAACGCCAACCGTATCTTTATCTAAATACGTAATTGTAAAGGCCGCATCAATTCCATCAATTTGTAACATTTCGTCTGCAACTTGTGCTAATAATACTCGATCTTTATATATTTCATCACACACTGAAAATGCGAATCTGTCTAAGAAAATTTCAACTTTAGAAATTAGTTTGTTAATTTCCATTAAACGTTTCTTATCTTTTCTTAACCATAAATTAACTTCACCCATATCAGCACCATATTCTCTTAAAGTTGATGCCACTTCAAAAGTTCTAGTTCCAATTCTGTTTAAGAAGTTGTTAGTATCAACGACTAATCCAGCATACATAACCGATGCTTCAAGTGGTGTAATTAAAACATCACGGCTATAAAATGGTATTAGTTCTACTAATAACTCAATTGTTGAAGAAGCATAAGGCTCGACATAAGAGAATACCGCTTCAAATGGAGCATCACCGCTACTTCTATGGTGGTCGATAACAGCGATATTTTTCGCCTTTTCATATACTTCAGGGCTTGAAACAATCTTAGGTGATTGTGTATCGAGAATAATGACTAAAGTACTATCATTCATCATTCTAACCGCTTCTTGGCTCGTTACTAAATATTCATAAAAGTCAGGTTCTTCAGAAGTTAAAATATGACTAATTTTATTAACTGTTGGATCAACTCTTTCAATATCAAAAATAACTTTAGCTTTATCTGGCGCATGGGAACGAATCATTTGGAGCATCGCAATCATTGATCCAAAGGCGTCGGTATCACTTTGCATATGCGACATAATTAATACGTTTGACGATTTATCAACTAACTCTTTTAAGGTTTGAGCATTAACTCTAGTATTAACTTTAGAGTGAGTAGCTGAAGCATCTTGTTTAGCTCCAAAATAAGCAATCTTTTGATGTTGAATATTAACTACTACTTGGTCGCCCCCACGTCTTTCCGCAAGTTCAACTGCACTTTGAGCATAACTTCCAATTAGTTCATATTCAACGTCCCAACTGGCAATTCCAATTGAAACCGTAACTTTAACATTGTGTAAATCCGAGACATCACGAATACGTTCAAGTACCGTAAAATTATCTTGAATCATCTTATCTAAATTTTCTCGGTAAACATTCATGACCAATCTTTCATCGCTAAATGTTTTTAAATATCCATCATATTCACTAACCCAGTCAGCAATAATACCCAAATATTCACCTTTAATCGTTGATTGTTCAGAAACATCTAATCCCGCTAACGCTTCATCTAAGTTATCAAGATAAATTAAACCAACAGCTGGAATGCGGTTATGGTATCTTTCAATAATTTCTTCTCTTTTAGTAACGTTAAAGAAGTATGCCGAGTTTAATTTTTTATTATAAATGATATCAAACTTTTCTTTGCCAACTGTAATCGTAAAGTTATGAATACCCTCAGCAATATTATTTGGAATATCTTCTGAAATGTCACCGACATATTTTCCAATTGTTGATTGACCAAAAACTCCTACTGCAAAGTTATTGGCCCATTTAACATCTTCATCATCGCCTAAAACTAATACTCCTACTGGTAATTCGTTAAATAATTCGTCTCCGACTTGGCTAACGTGATAAGAAAGTTGTGTCCAGGCTTTCAATCTATTTTGTAAATTATTGATTTCTTGTTGTTTATTAAAAATAGCAATAATAACAATCGCACTAGCCAGTAACGCAAACGCTACAAATAATGATCCCAATGCTAATGTATCAATTATTCCTAAATTAATATCAATTTCAACAAAGAAAAAAACTAGGCTTCCAATCATAAATATTATTGAAAAAGCTAAATAAATCCATCTTTTCATTTGTCCACCTCTTTCTTCGTATTATTATTTTAACACATATATTCTATTAAAGTAATCGAAACTGCTGAATTTAATAAAAATTATTAAATTTCAAATTAGATTTTAAAATTATACAAAAAAAGTGGCACTAAATTTTAGTGCCACTTTTATATTAATTATTCTTTTACAAATGGTAATAATGCCATATGTCTTGCTCTTTTGATTGCAGTAGCAAGTTGTCGTTGCCATTTAGCACTTGTACCAGTTACTCTTCTTGGTAAAATTTTACCTCTATCAGTGATAAATTTCTTTAATAATTCAACATCTTTAAAATCGATGTGAGTGAACTTGTTTTGTGTAAAATGACAAACTTTACGACGTCTTTTAAATCCGCCTCTTCTTTGCATCGTTATTCCTCCTTAAAATGGTAAATCGTCTTCGACTGATAATTTACTAGTTGCTTCAAAAAAATCATCTTCTTCGTTGCGTGTGCTAGTATCTTCAGTTTTTGAACTCAAAAATGTGACTGAATCACAAACTACTTCTGTAATATAGCGTTTGCCTTGATCAGTGTCATAAGAACGAACTTGCATTCTTCCTTCAACTCCTAATAAGGCGCCTTGAGTAATGTGTTTAGCTAAATTTTCAGCTTGATTTCTCCAAGCAACACATGGAATGAAGTCTGCTTGACGTTCTCCTTGAGCGTCGGCATAAGGTCTATTTACTGCAAGAGTAAAACCAACAACTGCTATACCTGTTTGTGTATATCTTAATTCTGGATCTTTTGTGATTCGTCCTACTAATACTACTCTGTTTAACATAATTATTCTCCTTCTTTAACTATGATGTAGCGAATGACGCTTTCGTTAATTCTGATTAAGCGGTTAAATTCATTAACTGCTGGCACATCAGCTTCAACTTTAAGCCATACGTAGTAGCCTTTTTTATGTTTTTCAATTTCATAGGCTAGATCACGTAGACCCCACTCTTTGAACTCTAAAACATTAGCATTATTAGAAGTTAATATTTCGTTGAAATAAGCAACTACTTCTTTAATCGCTTCTGATTCTAAAGTTGGTCTAATGATGTACATTATTTCATAATTTCTCATTTTTTCTTTTCCTCCTTTTGGTCTATTGGTCACTAAAGTGACAAGGTTTTGCAACGTTTACTATTTTAACATAGTTAAACATATATTACAAGTAATATAAGTTTCAAAGTTTTTTATTTTAATTTACTTTATTATCCTCTAGTGTAGGTTCTAAAATGTACTCTTTTTCATTAAAGGTAACTTTCATCGACACAAATTCGTTGTTATCAGTTTCTACGAAGGTAATAATCACCTCATATGAAGTGGTTTGTCTTTGAATCTTTCCGTGATAATCATTTCCTTTTTGCTTATCTAGTGTAAATGAATATGTTAATGGGGCCTCATTATCAAATGACAAAAATACGTTATTTATTTCGTATAATCTATTTTCAATAACGATGACGCTGCTAGGTAGTTTTTCATCTTTTTCTAAATAAAAATCTTCTAATAAAATTTGAAGTTTAGTCGGTTCATTGACTCCTGAAATTTCACTTAAACTTCTTTCATAACTATAAAAGTCAGCTCTCACATTTAACTCGGTATTTGAACATCCAACTAGCGAAAAGAATATGACAAACATTAATAAAAATTTAGCTTTTCTCATCTTAATTCCCCTCCTTTAAAAAAGGCAAGTAAATCGCTTTAACAACTTCTTTCTGGTCATTTAAAGATTTAGTAGAATCAAAGTTTTTAATCAGCTGATAATTATACATTATATGTAGGGACCCATCACTTGACCAACTAGGAATAAACAAATAATACTCTCCTACCTCAAAGTATCTTGATGGAAAATGAAATCCATGGTCATCCGTAAAATATATAGATAATTCGGTCTTGGAAATATCACCTTTAATCATTTTAATATCCACTAAATTTAACAGCGATGATTTTCCCGGTTCCTCTTCAGTATAACGATCATAAACACTTTCGATTTTTGCCACAAAAATAAACATCGCATTTTCATTGATGTAATCATAATTAGATTCATTTGGCACTAATAAATCTGGATGTGTACAACGATAGTAATTGGTAATTTCTACGGTTTTATCATATTGCTTGTTTTGAATGTATTTAGGAGAACATCCAAATAAAGCAATTGATAATAACCCCAATATCGAAAATACAAATATTTTTCTCATAACTATCGCCTCCTTATTATCTATATATAACAAAAAAACTTATTCGATTAAATCAATGATAGCTTTAAACGTAAAATTAACTGCGTCTTCAATATTTTTTAACCGTACCTTTGACGGAAGTTCAACTTTTAGCACTTGATTTTTATCTTTGGTTATGATTGATACATAGGCAACTTGCTTCTGGATTCCTTCTTCATATGTTGGGCCAGCATTTCCAGTTATTGACACATAAATATCAGCTTTTGAAATTAATTTTAAGCCTTCATTCATTGCCTCAGCAACTTCTTTTGAGACAATACCAAACTTATTAATAATCGCTGGTGATACCTTTAATATCTCTTGTTTGGCTTCACTACTATAAACGACAAAAGATCTTTTTAAAATATTACTCGCACCTGGAAATTTAACTAAGCTAGCTGATAATGCTCCACCGGTAATACTTTCGGCAAAAGTAATGGTTAAGTTTTTAGTTATTAATAAATCAAATAATTTTTGACTATACATTTTGATCACCTAGTTTAAAAAGCCTTTTAGCATTATTAGTAGTTATTTTGGCAACCTCATCATATGTTGAGTTTAAAAGTTGAGCTAATTTAATTGCTACAAACTTAACATAGGCCGGTTCATTTCTTTTTCCTCTATGAGGATCTGGCGCTAAATATGGCGCATCGGTTTCTAAGATTAATTTATCAATTGGAACACGTTTAACTGCTTCTTGAAGTTCTTGAGCGTTTTTGAAGGTTAAGACCCCACCTAGTCCTAAATAAAAGCCTAAATCGATGATTTTACGCGCTTCTTCAAGACCTAAGGTAAAACAATGAAAGACTCCGCTAACTTTTCCTTTATATTCTCTTAGAATCTCATATGTTTCATTAAAAGAGTTTCTAACATGAATAATTAATGGTAAGTTTTTCTTAATCGCAAGTTCAATATGCTTACGAAACATCACTACTTGCTCTGGCAAAGTTTTTTGGTTTTCCGGCCAATATAAATCAAGTCCGGTTTCACCAATTGCTACAACTTTTTCATGATCCACATACTTTAAAACATCACTAAAAGAATGAGTTGCAGCATTACTTGGATGAACTCCTACTGATGCCAACAAATTATATTTTTTAGCGATTTCAATCGCTCTTTCGTTCGTTCTTCCGCCAATTCCAACAACGACCATCGATAAAACATCGTTATCACGAGCACTTTTTACAACCTCATCTAAACGATCTTTAAATTCATCGATATTCAAATGAACATGGGTATCAATTAACATTTAATCTTCCTTAATATCATCAAATTTTAAAATTGGATTTCTGGCAGCTAAAACTTCATCTAATCTTCTAACTAACGTGTCATGTGGTGCTTCTTTTAAAATCTGTGGATTTTCTTTAGCCTCAGCACTAATTTGTTTCATTACATTAATAAAATTATCAAGAGTTTCTTTTGATTCAGTTTCAGTTGGTTCAACCATCATAGCTTCGGAAACAATCAATGGGAAATAGATGGTTGGCGGATGAACTCCGTAGTCAAGTAATCTTTTAGCAACATCTAATGTTTTAATACCAGTTGATTTATCAACTAAACCATCAAAGACTACTTCATGCATACAAACTGAATCAATTGCAACCTTGTATTCATTTTCTAATGATTTTCGAATATAGTTAGCATTTAATACCGCTAAGCCGCCGACTTTAGATAAATTTTCTTTACCTAAAGTTTTAACATAGGCATTAGTTTTAGCGATAACTTGGAAGTTACCATAAAAACGTCCAATTCGACCAACTGATTTTTTTGGATTATAAAATTCATATTTATTTTTATTTTTTCTAACAATTGGACTTGGCAAATAATCAACTAATTCTTTAACTACTCCAACTGGACCAGCTCCTGGTCCACCACCACCATGTGGTGCTGATAATGTTTTATGAACATTTAAGTGAACAATATCAAATCCCATATGGGCTGGTTTACCTTGACCTAATAGAGCGTTTAAGTTAGCGCCATCATAATATAAAAGTCCACCGCAATCATGAATTAATTTAGAAATAGTTAAAATATCTTTTTCAAAAATTCCTAAAGTATTAGGATTAGTTAACATAATTCCTGCGATTTCTGGAGAAAGTAAAGTCTTTAAGTCTTCAACATTAACCGTTCCATCTTCATTTGATTTAACTTCTAAGATGTCAAATCCAGCAACAGCCGCACTAGCAGGATTAGTTCCGTGAGCACTATCAGGAATAATAATTTTCGTTCTTTTGAAATCTTTTCGTGAACGATGATATTCTTTTATAATCCATAAACCTAATAACTCACCATGAGCTCCAGCAAATGGTGCTAATGAAAAATAATCCGTTCCGGTAATTTCACGAAGTAATAAATCCGTTTCATACATTAACTCTAAAGAGCCTTGATTCGCACTTTCAGGAGCTAGTGGATGAGATGTTGCAAAAGGTGCAAGCGAAGCCATTTCCTCATTAATTTTAGGGTTATACTTCATGGTGCAGGAGCCAAGTGGATAAAATCCAGTGTCAACACCAAAATTTTTATTACTTAAGTTAGTGTAATGTCTAACAACCATTGGTTCACTAACTTCTGGAAGTTCAACTCTACTTGATCTTCTTAAGTTCTTAGGTAGTTTTGATAAATTGTTGGTATCGGTGTATAAGTCATGACCAATTTGATTCTCATTTGAGATTTCAAAAATTATTTTATCGTAACGCATCTTCTAACACCTCCACAAATTTATCAATCTTAGCTTTACTGTGTTTTTCAGTTACCGCAAACATTACTAAATTATCATCTAATGGAAGACCAAATAAATAGCCTTTATTTAACATCTTTTTTTCAATTTTTTTCACATCAAATTTAGCTTTTAAAACAAACTCTTTAACAAAGTTATCATTAAATACTTCTTCAAAATGACCAGTCTTTAAAAGTTTTTCTTTTAAATAATGGGCATTAGTATATGAAATTTCATTAACTTTTTCTAATCCATCTGGCCCCATTAATGATAAATAAATGGTTACCCATAGTGCCATTAATGATTGATTCGAACAAATATTTGATGTGGCTTTATAGCGGCGGATGTGTTGTTCTCTTGCTTGCAAAGTTAACACAAATCCCCTTTTACCATCAACATCTTTAGTCATGCCCACAATTCGTCCCGGCATCTTTCTCATTAATTTTTTATCAACAGCCATATAACCAACATATGGACCACCAAAAGAAAGTGGAATTCCTAAAGGCTGACCATCGCCTGTAGCGATATCAACACCTAATTCACGAGGTGATTTAATAACTGCTAGTGTTGATGGGTCGTTGTTCATTACAAATATCGCTCCTTTTTCATGAATGACATCAGAAAAACCGGAATAATCTTCAACTAATCCGTAATAGTTAGGATTTTGAACGACGACCGCTCCAAAGTTATCATTTTCAATAATAGATTTTAGTGAAGTTTGTCCTTTTTCATGGGGAATCATTTCAACTTCAATATCTTGATATCTAGCATAAGTCTTAATAACGCTAACAATTTTTGGATCTACAGTCTGGCTTACTAACACCTTATCGCGTCTTACATGACCTAAAGCTAAAAGGACCGCCTCAGCGGTTGATGTGGCCCCGTCATACATTGAAGCGTTAGCTACATCAAGACCAGTTAGTCTAGTTATCATTGTTTGAAACTCAAAAATGTATTGCAATGTTCCTTGTGAGATTTCTGGTTGATAAGGAGTATAAGACGTTAAAAATTCGCTTCTTCTGATTAAATAAGGAATAATTGATGGAGTTACGTGATCATATGATCCAGCACCACGATATATTTCTAGTGTTTTATTTTTACTAGCAATATTATTAAAGTTTTCTCTTAATTCGTGCTCACTTAAAGGCGCCTCTAAATTTAAGTTGCTTGTCTTTTTAATACTTTTAGGAACAACCTTAAACAGATCATCAATCGACTTAACTCCAACTACCTCAAGCATTTTTTTAATATCTTTTTCGGTATTCGGAAAATATTTAAATGTTTTCATGTTACTTTTTAATTAAATCCTTTAATTCTTCTTCTTTAAAACCAGTTAAAACGATAATATAGTTTTTAAGTGGATCTTCATTTAATAATTCAGGATTATCTTCTAGTAGTTCATTTACTTCATAAACTTCACCAGAAATTGGCATATATAAATCACTAGCCGCTTTAACTGATTCAACCGCACCAAACGATTCTTCTTTTTTAAAACGATCACCAACTCTTGGTAAATCAACGAAGACGATGTCTCCTAATTCGTTGGCTGCAAACTCTGATAAGCCGACATAAGCTAATCCATCTTTAATTAATACCCATTCTTCAGTTTTAGTGTAATATCTCATTTTCTTTACTCCTTTTTATAAATATTTTTTTCTTCTAACTTTAGCTTTTATTTTTTTACCACGAATCTCAATTTCTACTTCTTGGCCAAATTTATATTTACCTTGAAGCAAAGCGTTAGCATATGAGTTTTTTGTTCCAGGAATCATGAATCCTGAAGTAACAAATCCAATATGTTTACCCTCTAAGAAAACTTCATGACCTTGTCTGGCAATACCACGATCAATTAATTCAAGACCATAAATTTTTTCTTCTAAGTTTTCTTTTTGTTTTAAAAGGGCTTCTTTTCCAACAAAATCATCTTTTGCAAAATCAATTGCGAAATTCATCCCCGCTTGAACTGGCGAGATATAATCAGCCATTTCATGGCCGTATAACGGAAGACCAGCTTCAAAGCGTAAGGTGTCTCTAGCTCCTAGTCCAGCTGGAGCGATACCTTCTTTAAGTAAATCTTTAGTTAATTTAACGATATCTTCAGGACTACCATAAATTTCAAATCCGTCTTCACCAGTATAACCACTTCTAGAAACGATAAATCCATTTAAATCAACAAATTCCATATACTTTAATTCATTTAATTTGAAGTGTTTTTCTAACGCTTTTTCTGAATTAGGTCCTTGAACAGCAATGGCCGCCACCTGTTTATCTAAGTTATTAATTTCAACATCATAACCTTCTTTAGCGTCAAGTAAATAATGATATAAAGTATCAGTATTAGCCGCATTACAAATTAGTAAAATTTTATCACTTGCATATTTGTAAGCCATTAAATCATCAATTACACCGCCATCAGGATGGCAAATTACTTGATATTGCATCCCGTATTCTTTAGCCTTAGTGATATTGTTTGTTGAAACATAATTTAAAAACTTAGTCGCATCATTACCAGTAACAAAGATCTTCCCCATATGAGAAATATCAAAGAAAGTTACATTATTTCTTGTCTCTTGGTGTTCAAAAATAATTCCTTTTTCAAAATTAACTGGCATAAAAAAGCCACCGTACTCAACAAACTGACCTCCTGCCGCTTTTAGGGTTTCATAAAGTGGGGTTGTCTTTAACCAAAATGGAATGTTTTCACTCATTTGTATCTTGTCCTTTCAATAATTTTAAAAACTCTTCATTTTTCATGTTTTCAATATAATCACCGATATTAATTGGTAATTCGTTAGTATTAATATCGAAATTAATTAATATTTTTTCTAATTCCTTTATTTCTTCTTTTTCAAAGAAATCTCCAAGTATTTTTATCTCTTTAATTATACCATTTTGCATGTTATAATTTAAGACTACTTCACCAAAACTATATCTTTTTCGATTAGTTTTGGCAAAATTTAATTTATCTTGATAAATCCACTCAATTGTTTCAAATTCTTTTTGATAATTTGCGATAATTCTTTCTTCTTCTAAACTTAAATATCTTTCATTTTTATTTAAATATCTTTTAAGAAGATAAATAAATTCTAGTCGATCCATATCTAGTAATTGGGAAAGATTAATTACTCTTGACCGAACTGATTTAACCCCTTTAGATGCTAATTTTTCCTTAGTTGGAGTTAATACTTTAGCCATTTTTCCTAAATCAGTATCAAATAGTATGGTTCCGTGTAAAACTTTTCCATCTTTAGTTTGATAATAAGCATTACCAGAAAATTTATATCCATTAACTAATAAATCATTTCTTCCCGAAAATTCAGCATTAAGTCCTAAAGTTTTTAAAAAATCTTTAATTTTACTTAACGAATAAAAATAAAGTTCATCTTTACTTAATTTTTTGGAAATAAATGTATATTTGATACAACCTTCATCAGAATATACCGCACCACCACCTGATGGTCTGCGGAATAAGCCGATGTTATTTTCTTCTAAAGCTTGTTGATTAATTTCTTGATTAATAATTTGGTGTTTTCCAATAATTACTGCTGGATAAACTGTCCAAAGAAAAGAAAAATCTTCTTTTTGAGTCAACAGATATTTCTCTAACGCAAAATAAAATGAATCTTTTTGTCTACCGTATTTGTCTAAATTAATATATTTCATAAATATATTACGCCCCTTATATTTCTATTTTATCAGTTATATATTGAAAAAGATTGATTATAGTTATTATTTATAAGAAGGATATGTAATATATTGGCATATAAACAATATTGTTTTTGATATTTACTTCCCGATTATTAGAAAATACATAGGCCTTTTTAGTAGATATTTCATTCGATTTAATCATATTATTTAATGCACTGTGTATTTGATAGTCCTTGCCACTTTTTATTTCAATCGGTACGATTGTTAAATTATCAAAATTATCAATTATAAAATCTACCTCTCCCCTTTTTTTATTATCGTAATAATAAAGAGAATACCCTTTAGATTTTAATTCGTTTGCTACCATAGTCTCGTATAATGCTCCTAAATTGATTGATTTGTTATCATCTTTAATCGCTTTAATGTTGTTGCGGAATAAAATAGACGATAATAAACCTACATCATTAAGATATAGTTTAAGCAAGTTTTTGGATGTTGATTGTAATAATGGAAATGTCGGATTACTAATAGCTTTTACTTCGGTTGCGATTCCACTATTAATTAAATAATCAAATTCGTCAACATAATGATTGTATCGCGCTCCCTTTTTATCTTCTATATTTTTAACTACTATTCTTTTTTTTATATTTCCCATTATCGAAGGAATCATTTTGTATATTCTTTCAATTTTCAATTTATGTTCTAAATCATATTTAGATGCATCCATCATATACAAATCAAAAATATCTCGATGAATTTCTCTTACTGCATAAAGATTTTTCGTTTCCAAATAAGTTTTAACAGCATCAGGCATTCCACCGATTATCAAATAATCTTTAAATAAATTTAACATCCTATTGTGAATTCCTTCATTTAAACTTTTTTCTTGCAAAAACGAATCTCTTATTTGATTAATGGCATCATGATTAAATCCATTGGCTAATAAAAACTCAATAAAATTTAATTGTTCCATTTTCATTATTTTAATGCTTCCAATTGGTATTTGTGATGTTTTTGATAAAGTAACTCCTAATAGCGAACCACTTGCAACATACTGATATTTGTTATCTTGTTTTAAGAATTTAAATAATGACAATAAATTAGGATATTCCTGAATTTCATCTAGAAAAATCAGTGTATCATCTGAATCTCCCAATTTATGACCAAAGCCACTACTAATAGCAAGATAAAAATCATTAATCGTTGTTACATTTTCAAATAGTTTATTTCCTAATTTATCTTCATGTAAATCAATTTCGATATAGTTTTTAAAGCGCTTTTTACAAACATGTCTAATAATATATGACTTCCCTACTTGTCTAGCGCCAGTAACAATTAGCACTTTATTTTGATGAACATCAAAATGATCATATATTTCTTTTTCAATTAATCTTTCGAGCATTTGCCATCACCTCTATTACAATTTTACACTTTTCCATATAAAAATGCAATATAATTTTACACTTTTCCATATAAAATGATTGGTTTTTTATACACTTTTCCA
>JAAYXR010000075.1 GCA_012515785.1 Acholeplasmataceae bacterium
GATGTATAAGCAACATCAAATACATAACCATTTTCTTTTAAAACTCGACCTGCTTCATGAGCTTCTCTAACTCCTTGTTCAGATAAATCAACATCAGTCCAACCAGTGAATTTATTTTCTAAATTCCAAATACTTTGACCATGTCTAACTAAAACTAATTTAATCATATCTCAATTCTCCTTTATATTGCCGATAAACATTAATGTTTATGCTTCCATTTCATTATATCATTTTTCACTCGCAACAATAAAACGTTTCTATAATAATTTCAAGGAAAGCCCAAATAAATTAGAATTTTCCTACAAAGCTTATTTTTAATAAAATAAAAAACTAGCAAAGGGCTAGTTTTTATGAGAGAAAGGAGGAAAAAGTGAAATGTTCTGCTTGCACCTTCATTATACCACCCACTCTTAAAAATATATATATATTTTTCAAAATAACATAATTTAATTTATATTTAACACAATTTACAATTATTCAATATACGGATTTACATGTACCATACAATGTTTTACATGTTCCATCTCTTTTTCAACAAGATCATGGACCGCTTCAGCAATATCATGGCCCTTATCTACAGTTAGATTTCCATCAACTGAAATTTCAATATCAACAAATAATTTTAATCCAAATTTTCTTGTTCTAATTTTATCAATTTTAATAACTCCTGAAACTGATTTAGCTAATTCTTTAACTTGGTTAATGTCTTCCTTTTCTGCTGCCTCATCGACGACCTGACCAATACTTTCAATAATTAAACCAACACCATTATAGCCAATAAATAAAGCCACTAAAATACCCGCTATTGGCTCAAAGAAGACAAAACCGTTTAAGGCTAATACAACGCCAACTAATAAAGCAACCGATACAAAAACATCTGAAATATGATCAATAGCTAAAGCCTTTAGGGCTGGAGATTTCGCCCTTCGATATGATTGATTAGTAACAACAAACAATCCAAGTTTTACTACTATTGTGGCAATTACCGCGACAATCGCAAGTGTTTCTGGTTGGGTAATTTCAATCCCTTTTGAAAAATAATCAATTAACGTTTCAGCCCCACCAATAACAAGTTGTACGGCAATAACAATTAAGACAATTCCAAAAGCGATTGTGGTAATACTTTCAAATTTTTCGTGGCCATAAGGATGAGATTTATCCGGTTTTTTACGACTAAATCTGCCGATAAATAAAATGGATACCGTTACTATCACATCTAATCCCGAATCAATCGCACTATTAATTACAGCTGATGATTTCCCAATAATGCCAAAAATTATTTTAACAATTAATAATAAAATGTTAAAAATAATGGCATAAAGGGTAATTTTAGTAATTATATTTGATTCTTTTTTTATATCCATATCTATTCTCCTTATTTTCATGTTATCTTGTTGTGTATAAATTATACCATTTATTGTAAATTTTTTAAGAAATCATTAACATATTTCATATTTTTTCAAGTATAATATTTTCAGATGATTATTATGAACAGAAATATTGATCGAATGATTAAAATGTCGATTGCGTTTGTCGCCGCGATGTTAATCGCGATGTTACTTAAAGTCCCATATTCTTTTACTGCGGGATTATACGGATTAATGTTTTTAGATACTACAAGAAAGAATTTTGTTATTGGCGGCTATAAAAAAATTGTTGGAACTTTTTTAGGATTAGTCCTAGCAATTGTAATATTTTTAATATTTGGCTATGATCTATGGGTCTTCTTATTGTGTTGTGCCTTATATATACCGCTTACTTTTTTATTTAAAGTTCAACCAGCTATTATTGCAACCTTAGTAGCTATTTCGCAAATTCAAGGCAATCAAAATTTATATTTTGCAATCAACTCTTTATATTTAATGTTAATTGGTTTAATCGTTGCGCTCCTTCTAAGTTTATATATGCCTAAAGATAAAAAAATCTTAGAAAAAATTTCATCAATGGATTCACATATGAACAATTTAGTTCAAAAGATAGCTAATAACGATATTGTCTTATTTAATCAAATTATGGGTGAATTAAATGCTTTAGAATCAACTATTAAAATAGAACTTGATAATGCTTATTCTCAAGAATTAGAAAACCAATTAAAATATGTTGAAATGAGACGAGAACAAATTTGGGTACTAAAGAGAATTCAAACAATTTTAAATGGTGCTGCTGACTCGGTTGAAAAGGAAGTTATTCAAGATTTATTAAAAGAATTTGATGGTAATATCGCCTTTGATAACTACGCTAAACACTTAGACGATAAACTTCAAGAACTAATTGAAATTTATAAATCAACCGACTTACCACAAAATCATGAAGAATTTGAAGAAAGGGCTCAATTATATTA
>JAAYXR010000076.1 GCA_012515785.1 Acholeplasmataceae bacterium
GGAAGTCCGTCGATCGTACTTGGAATTGTGACATTCGTTTCAGTTCCTGAATATGAAGTAATTTTTACTGATGTTCCTTCAACAATTTCATAAGTTATTCCTTCACTTAATCCGATCCATGTTGCCATAAATTCGACATTTTGACATGCAGTAAATGTATAAGGTAAAACTACCGCACTACCATTATGAGTCCAACCACCAAAAGCATAATCTAATTTAGTTGGTGTCGGTAGTGTTTCAATAACCGTTCCATATTGAACAGTTACACCATCAAGTTGATTTCCACCACTAGTATTTAATGTTACTGTGTAATCTATTATCGTCCAAGTTGCCGTTATGGTTGTATTTTTTACCAAATATAATTCAGTTATTATTTCGTCGTTTAACTTCCATCCGTTAAATTCATATCCATCTCTTGTTGGAGTTGGTAAGATAATTAATGTATTATAATTTTTAATTTGCTGTGGTATTGCTGCTCCACCGGCAGTATTAAACATTAAGGCATAATTGTTGATATTATAGTTAGCGACAACATCTAGATTACCAGTAATTGAATTAAAAGGTACACTCCAGCTATTAAATGTGTATCCAACCCTTGTTGGATTCGTTGGTGCCGTTGCTGCACCTAAATATTTAACTTGCTCAGTTTTTAAATTAGTATTATTAAAGTCGACAAAATTGACTGTATATACTTCTCTCTTATAATAAACATCTAAAACTAAAGAATTATCTGTCAAGATAATTCCACTTGTTACATTACTAGCATGTTCTCCATTAAAGAGATAACCAGTAAGTGTTTTGATATTAGCATTAACACTTTCATCAACTGGACCAGAAAGAAACTCAGTTGAGTCAATTGCATAAGTGCCTGTTAAATTTTCTAAATAATGATTAACAGTATAATTGGCTTTTACTTTCCAAACTGCAGTTAAATTGATATTACTGGCAGTTTTGTAGATATCACCATTTTTATACTCCACTTCATCCTTAGCCCATTTAATAAACGCATATCCTTCTCTAATTGGCGTTGGAAGACCACTAATAGCGCTATCATATAAAACATCAAATTCCGTTTGAAGAAGTGGATCACCACCATTAACACTAAGCGTAATTGTATACTCGTTGGCATTGTAGTTAGCATTAATGTTTTTAGATACCGTAATATTTTCAAAATTATTATCGCTCCAACCATCAAAAGTATATCCAGTAACTTCTGGAGCCTCAGGTGCTATCACATTTCCACCATATGAAATACTTTGGGTATCAAGTAATGTATTTCCTAGACCAAAGAATTTAACTGTTAAAATTGCTATATTATAAAAAACCCTTAATTCCAAAGTTCCATCAGCCTTAATGTTACCAACTAAAACATTTAAAACGTTATCTTCATCTGGGGTAAAACCTGGGTAATTATTAATGACTGCCTCAACTTCGGCATCAGTTATACCAATTAAACTTGAAACTTGATGTAAATTGTAACTTAATTTATCTTCGGATTGAAGATAATAATATACTCGATATGGGGTATCAGTTTTTGCTGTATATGTCGCTTTTACAACCAAATCGCTTTTTACATTATTTGTTGGTTTATCCCAATCAGCAAAAGTATATCCTGCCCTGATAGGATTATCAGGAGCAGTTGCAGCATGTCCATCTAACACATGCTCAACTTTTAAAACGTAATTATTGTAATCGACAAATTGGACTATGTGAGATTTAAATAATTTACCTAAATTTTTATTAGTTCCATTACTATATGTAACTACTAATTCTCCATCAGCATTAATTTGAGTGTTGGTAATGCTTACTCCATCTTGACCAGCAGCACCATCGGCTCCGGTTAAGGTTGCGATATCGATTAAATTAGTCCATACATCACTACCTACATAACTCCATTGAATATAATCGCTATCTACTCTAAAAGTAACTTCTTTTCCATCAGCACCTTTGGCTCCAGTTAAAGTAGTTAGGGCAATTAAATTAGTCCACTGGTTACTACCAACATAACTCCATTGGATATTACCTGATTCAACTCTTAAAGAAACCTCTTTACCATCAGCA
>JAAYXR010000077.1 GCA_012515785.1 Acholeplasmataceae bacterium
GCCTATAATTAATTGAATTTATACCATATAAATGGTATAATTACCATGTATTGTAAAAGTATTAGAAAGGTATTGTGATTGTATGAATGAACAAGTATTAAGAGAAGTTAGCGAATCATTGAAGATTAGTTTAAAACAAATAAATGTTGTTTTACAACTATTAGATGAAGGAAACACCATTCCTTTTATTGCGAGATATCGTAAAGAAGCAACTGGTGGTTTAGATGAAGAACAAATTCAAGCGATTCATAAAGAATGGGAATATGCTAACAATTTATATAACCGTAAGGAAGATGTAATTAGATTAATTGATGAGCGTGGGATGTTAACTCCTGAATTAAAAGATCAAATTTTAAAAGCTGAAAAATTAGTCGATGTTGAAGACTTATATCGTCCTTATAAAGAAAAGAAGAAAACTAAAGCTACAGAAGCGATTGCGAAAGGTTTAGAGCCATTAGCGGTATGGATGTTAACTTTTCCAACGACAAGTGTTGAGGAAGAAGCTAAAAAATATATTACTGAAGAAGTACCAACAATTGAAGAAGCCATTGAAGGGGCTAAATTTATTATTGCTGAACAAGTTAGTGATGAAGCTGAGTATCGTAAAGTGTTACGTGATATGTTAAGAGAACATGGTAATATTGTTTCTAATGTGAGAAAGAATGCTGAAGATGAAAGAAAAACATATGAAATCTATTATGATTACGAAGAGCCAGTTTCAAAAATTAAACCACACCGTACTTTAGCGATTAATCGTGCTGAAAAGGAAAAAGTTATTACTGTTAAAGTTGATATTGAACGTCAAATGATGATTGAATATCTAAACGCTCAAGTTATTAAAAAAGAAAATTCAACAGCAACTCCGTTTATCAAGGAAGCGATTGATGATTCATTAAAGCGTTTAATTTTCCCGAGTTTAGAACGTGAAATTAGAAATGAATTAACTGAAGCAGGAGAAGACCAAGCAATTGAAATTTTCTCAATGAACTTACATAACTTACTCTTACAACCACCACTTCAAGGGCGAGTTATTTTAGGGGTTGACCCTGCATATCGAACTGGTTGTAAGTTAGCGGTAGTTAATAAGCAAGGTAAAGTTCTAGCGGTAGATACAATCTTTCCTCATGTATTTGGTAACGAAAGAAGAATGGAAGCTGCAAGAAAAGTTTTCCAACTAGTAACAAAACATAAAGTTGAATTAATTGCTATTGGTAATGGGACAGCATCAAGAGAAACTGAAGAGTTTATCGCTGATGTCATTAAAGCTACTGGCTTAAAAGCTCAATATGTAATTGTTAATGAAGCGGGAGCTTCAGTCTATTCCGCAAGTGATTTAGCCAGAGAAGAATTTCCTGATTTAGAAGTCGAACAACGTTCAGCTGCTTCAATTGCCCGTAGACTTCAAGACCCGTTATCAGAACTAGTTAAGATTGATCCTAAATCAATTGGGGTTGGTCAATACCAACACGACGTAACTCCTAAGAAGTTAAATGATCAATTAAACTTTGTCGTAACTCAAGCAGTAAACTCAGTCGGAGTTGACGTTAATACAGCCTCAAAAGCATTACTTATGTACGTCTCGGGATTAACAAAACGTACCGCTGACAGTATTGTTGAAACCAGACATAAAATCGGTCGTTATAACAATCGTGAAGAATTATTAAAAGTGCCTTATCTAGGCGAAAAATCATATGAACAAGCAGTCGGATTCTTACGTATTAGAGACGGAAAAGAAGCTCTTGATATGACATCAATTCACCCCGAAAGTTATGAAGTTGCCAAAGAGATCATGAAAAGATTTAATATTACGGGCGATATGTTTGGTAAACCAGAAATTGAACTATTACTACATAATGTTAACCGTAATAGTTTAGCTAAAGAATTGAATGTTGACCGCTATACGCTTGATGATATTTTAGATTCATTTGTCGCACCACTTCGCGACCCACGCGATGAGTTCCCACAACCAATACTAAAATCAGGTGTTTTATCACTTGATGATTTGCATGAAGGGATGGAATTACAAGGTACGGTTAGAAACGTCGTTGACTTTGGGGCATTTATTGATGTGGGGTTACATGAAGATGGTTTATTACATATTTCTAAAATGAGAAAATCATATGTTAAGCATCCATCAGATGTGGTAGCAGTTGGTGATATTGTTAAAGTATACGTCTTAAGTGTTGATAAACAAAGACAAAAAGTAGCTTTAACAATGATTAAAAATTGACAAAACTATAAAAATAAGTTATATTATAAAGGCGTACATAGAGTACGCCACTCGGAGGAATACTCAAGAGGCCGAAGAGGACGCACTGCTAACGCGTTAGACTGGGAGACCGGTGCGAGGGTTCAAATCCCTCTTCCTCCGCCACTATAAACTAATTTTAAGAAGGAGTTTGCGCTCCTTTTTTTGTTGGTGACATTAATTATAAAATGTTTACCTATTTTATATTTTTTGCTTCATAATCATATTTAACCGCATTTTATAAATACTACATTATTCCATAATTCTCCAAACTTTTTGACAATTATTTAATAAATGGAATCACAATATCCTTTTGGTTATAATGGTATAGACTAATTTAAATTTAAGTCAAAATATGAAAAAAGGGGGAATTCTCTTCAAAGAGAATAAAAACAAAAAGATGAGTAAATTAGTAAAAAGAATTATCACGATTACCCTATCAGCCGTTTTAGGGATAATCTTAATATTAGCTCTAGTAGTAGGAATTACTTGGAGAAATGAAATTAAAACACTAGCTTCAATTAAAGAAATTATGCCAGGTGGTGGTGAAGACGGCTATGTTTATGAAATGACGATTCACGGAGATTACTTCTTAGATGACTATGTTAGTCAAGGTGGTATAGCTAATGATAAGGAATTAATTAAATTCTTAACTGGAAAAATTACACGCGGATTATTTAATTTGTCAATTGAAGAATCTGAAATTGGTTGTTCATCATTTTCAGTAAAAGCCGAAAATGGTGATAGCATTTTTGGTAGAAATTATGATATGAGTAAAACGAATGTCGCAATTGTTCATACAAAACCAAAGGGAAGATATCAATCAATATCAACAGTGGATTTAAACTTTGTGGGAGTGGATCCAGATAGTAAAATGAAGGGTATTGGTTCTAAATTTAATACTCTTGCCGCGGCATATGCACCACTTGACGGAATGAATGAAAAGGGATTAACTTTAGGTATTTTTATGAGTTATCAAGGGCCAAATAACGAAAGCTATTCAACTGACCAAAACGACCCAACAAAGCCAAATGCAACTTCTACGGTATTACTAAGAATGATGTTAGACTACGCGGCAACAGTTGATGAAGCGGTAGCTATCGCTCAACGCTATAATCTTCATGATTCAGCTAATACATCATTTCATTATATGGTAGCTGACGCTAATGGTGATTCAGCAATTTTAGAATATGTGCATGGGAAAGATGCAACTGATACTGATGGTACTTTAAGACAATTAAATGTAATTCGTAAAGGTGACGTGCAAGACTTATCGGGAACTGATAAATATCAAATTATTACTAACTTTATTATTACTCCTGGTTATTATAATGAGGGAGATATGAAACGCGGTGAAGATAGATATAATATCATCAAACAAGCTTTAAGTGAAAGAGGTGGCAAAGTTAGCAATTTAGAAGATGCAATGGATGTCTTATCATTAGTTGGAGTTAACGTTACCGGATTAAATGGTAAAAAGTTTTATACTATCCATAGTATTGTTTTTAACCAAACTACTAAAGAAGTTATTTGGGTTAGTAATAGACATTACGGGGAAGAAAAATATACTAAAAGGTACAAATTAAAATAATGATAAAAGGTCAATCACAAGATTGGCCTTTTTCAATGTAAGGTAAACCACGGAATAATCCGTGATATAATTTAAGTAACAAATAGAAAAGGAATAAAACGATGATTGATATAAGGTTTGTTAAAATATCGAAAAAATTAAAATGTGAAGTTTATAATGTGTTTGAAGATGAAAAAATAATAGGACGATTTTACGCATATGATAATCCTTTTCATAACAATAATAAATATATTAATCCAACAACAAAAACATTTAAAGAGCTTAATAAGAAAAAATATTTTGATGCAATCAAAAAATATTTTGGAAAGCCACTTCAATTAACTTGTCATTTTAGATATAAAAAAGTTATTCAAATAATCAAAGATTTAGGTTTTGTTTTAAAAAGAACGACTTCAATATGCAAATATTTAAAAGAAGATATATTAAATTTAGAAATAGAGCCCGTTAAATTTGTTTTATGTTCTAAAGGAAATAAAGAATACGATGAGGCGATAGGATTGTCATATCAACATTATTTAGATACTCATGTATCAGTCAACGCATTTACGGGTACGAAAGAAGATTTTATTAAGGAACTACCTGAAGACGCTATTTGCGAATTTAAAGATGGAAGTCTAGTAAATACTCTTTTCTTTGATGAATGGCTTGATTGTATTTGTTATTTTGGTAGTAAAGATAATAATACCTTTAAACCTTTTCTTTATTCAGCAATCAAGTATTTATTTAGTAGATTAGAAGCGATTGAAATAGAGGTTGATTCAACCGATCCATTGGCTTTGGAAGTTGAATCATTATTTAAAGAGAAATACAAAGATATAGATTTGACATTTATTTTCAAATAGGAAAGCAACAAATTGTTGCGTGACAACGTAAATTATCGGTGCTACAATATAGGTGAGGAGAATAAAATGATTGATTCTTACGAAGTTGGAAGGAAAATTTCATCACTAAGACTATCACAAAATTTAACTCAAGAAGAGTTAGCGGAAAAGCTTTATGTGACGCGTCAAGCTTTATCGCGGTGGGAGCGTGGCCAAGCTGTACCACCAGTTGAGATAGTTGTCGAATTAGGACGTATTTTTAATGTTCCATTTGATGAAATATTATGTCTTAATGAGACATTTGATGTCGATCCAGAAAATATCTTTAAAAATCATGATCGTCAACTGATAATAAATCGAATTATTTCAGGTGATTTGGTAGTAGATATTCCTAGTATTTTCTACCAACTATCACCACTTGAAAGAATTCATATTTTATCAAAAATAAAAGATGAAACAATCAAGACCGATCTTAATGAATTAATCGTTAAATTAACACCCTCAGAACTTAAATTTTTAGGAGGAAATAAAAATGAGTGAATTTGTAAACCGTAGAAGAGCGAGAAGACTAAGCGATGAGCAAGATAATACTGAAGCTAACGAAAAAATTGAAATTATTACTAATGATTTCAATATAGCGAAAGGCCAATTTGAATCAGCAGTTAAATTATTTAATGAAAATAAAGAACGTATTGAGGATGAAATAGTTCTATCTTTAGAAGAAAGAATAAAGGAAATAACTGAAGATATTCAAATTGTAGAAGAAGATTTTAACTATTTAAAAAACAAGAGCGATGATATTGAAAAAAGAAAGTCAAAACTTGACTTAAAAAGACCTCGTAATCAAGAGCGTATTTTAAAAATGGTTGAAGATTTATTAGTTAATTTAGACGATATTGAAGAAGAAGTCGAAGACTTAACTGATGTAATCATGGATTTATATGAGGATATCGAAAATTCAGCTGGTGAATACTATAAAGGTAAAAAAAGATCTTATCGTTTTGAATCAATTGAAGATATCTCAAAAGTAATTAATAAAGCATTTGATAAGTTAAAAGACACCCTTTCGTTTGATTTTACTAATGACAGAAGCAGTAAAACTAAAACTTTAGTAGCCTTACTTCCTTACTTAGAAGAAGAGGAATTAAATGAAATTGCTGATATGATTATTAATGATCATGAAGATATGAAAGGATTAAAACTAGCAACCATTTTTCCGTTTTTATCAACCGAAAAATGTGATGAAATCTTTTTAGCAAAAATGACTTCATTAAACCAAGGTGAATTATCATCAATTGTTCCTTTTGTTAGTCAAAAAGTTTTATCTAGTTTAGTTGATGAATACATTAAAGGTAACGTTAGTAAAGTTAACATGAATGCTATTTATCCGTTTTTAAGTCAAGAAGACATTAAAAGAATTTTCTTTTACGAGCTAAAACAAGGAAATTAAGCAACATGAAGCAAGCCCCGAAAAGGGGCTTTTTTCTTAGTTAATATAGTTATAAATATAATATGTTATTTAAATATTTATTTAAAAACTAATAAAAATGTCAAATTTCTATTGAAAAAGAAAACGTTTTCATATATAATGAGATTAGTACTTATCGAAACGTTTCGAGAAAGGTGGAAAGGTATGAAAAAATTATTTATTGCTTTAATTTTGTTAATGCTTCCGTTTGCTTTAATTGGCTGTAATGGGAAGAATGGTAATAATGGAGATGATGATAATAAACCTCCAATTAAAAAAGATGATGTCACGATTACATATGCAGCATGGAACTTAGCAACACCACAAGAATACAATATTGAACGTCGAATGATTAATGCGTTTATGGTTGAAAATCCTGGTGTTACGGTCGAGGTTATTGAAAGACCAAAAGTTGTTGATGAAGAAGGAAATGAAAAAGACGTAGCTTGGGATGAGTTCTTTGCAACAAGAGCGTCAGTTAATGAAATGCCTGACGTATTCCAAGTTAACCAAGTGACTAAAGTAGTTAGCCAAGGATGGGTTGAAGATGTTACTGAATTAGCTGAAGCTGATGAAGATTTCATGAATGTTCCAGAAAACATTAGAAATACTTGCTACTTAGGTGGAAAAGCATTTTCATTACCACAAGCAGTATTCTATTTTGGTTATTTCATTAACAGAACTGCAATTAATGAAACTGGTAGCGGAGCAATTATTCCAAAATATGGTATTACATACCAAGATTTAATGGCTGCTGCTAAGAAGAACTCTAAACCAGCAGTTTTAGGTGGCGACGCCATTAATGGTATCCAAGGAGTTAATAACATTTATGAATGGTTACCAGCTCAAATTGATCCAACTCTTGGATGGTACACCTATAACGATACAGGATATCATTTAGATAGTGATGCTTTTAGAATTGCGATGACTGAAAACCAAAAATTCTTTGGCCCTAATAAAAATGAGTATGCGAGTTATGTTTTTGAAACTCAAGAAAATCGAGAAGACTTATATGGAACCGGCGATGCGTTTGCCAATGGTAAACAATCAATTCGTTGGGGAGGTTCATTTAATATTAGAGGTTGGGTTGGTGGAACTACTAATCCAGAACACGGTTTATATGGACACGACATCGACTTTATTGGAACACCATCATGGGAAGTAAACGGAGTTAAGACTCACCGAATTCCAGTAGTAATGGATTATATTGGTGTTGGAAAAGGAACTAAACATAAAGAAATCGCCTTTAAATTTGCTAAATGGATGGGCTATGGTGCTGATGGATTTAGAAAACGTATTGAAATTGCAACTAATAACCCTGAGGCTGGAGCGATTAACTTTGCCCCAGTAGTAAGAGATCAAGAATTATTAGATGCATACTTTGCCCTATATCCAACAATGACTGAATATCGTAAGATTGTTGAGACACACCAAGATTTCATTATTGAATCACTACATAAGATTGTTCCAGGATATACCAATAGTAGATGGTCAGGTCAATATGATGCTGAAAATACTATTGATAATGCTTTAATTAAAATTAGAAACGGAGAGCTGGCATTAGCTGATGCCCTAGCTGCAGGATTAAATAGAAGAGTTAACGAGGAATGGGATTTAGCTAAACAAGAGCTAGATAGAATACTAAACGGATAGGTCAAGCTGAGGTTTTCTATGAAAAAGATTTGGTTGGTTGTATATTTAACATTAATTTCGGGTTTGATTTTTTTATCGAGCCCTCATCTTAATGCCAAAAATACCGCAACTCAATCTGAAAGCCTTGGTTTAGAAGAAACTACCGAATTATCTTATTTTGATGTTGAGCCTAAATGGCGAAAAGAAGGATTAAGAGACGATAACGCTCTTAATTTAGAAATTTCGCCTTTAGGCTTTTTTGAACCTAAAGTAATTTATGCTGATGAAGAAAAGGGTGACGTTTTAAAAGTCGATGAACTTTCTTCTAAAGTTGAATTTAATGTTGATGTTCCTAAAGCTGGACTATATACATTAAATTTTGAATATAAGGCAATTACTGAATCGGTTAGAAATATTGAAGTATCAATTGTAGTTAATGATATCTCACTTTATAAAGAAAGTAAATCAATCATTATTCCAACTTTTTATGATAATTCAAAAGAAATTATTCAAGATCGTTACGGAAATGATATTATGCCAGTTTCCAATAGATATGAAACATGGACTAATTTTACCTTAAAAGATACACAAAGATTAGTTGAAGATGTTTTACTATTTAAGTTAAATAGGGGAATTAATAAAATTTCAATTATAAGACAAAACGGAGATTTCTTATTATCTAAGGTAACAGTTAAAAATAAAAAAATATTACCAACATATAAACAATATTTACCAAATAATGACGCGTTAAATATTGAAAAAGGGTTTATTAAAACTTTAGAAGCGGAGCAACCACTATATAGAAACTCATTATCGATTAGATATGGTACTGATAGAGAGAAAAATGTGACTCCGTTTGCTCTTCAAAAACAACGATTAAATATCGTTGATGGTGGTAACTTTCAAACTGGTGGGCAAGCTTTATATTATGATGTTAAAGTGGAAAAGGCTGGATATTACTATATCACTTTAAAAACGAAACAACTCCAAAACTTCCAAACTAGTTTTAGAAGAATTACGATTAATGGTGAAGTACCATTTGAAGAAGCGAATTTAATTCCATTTAAAAATCATAAGAAATGGGTTAACTCGACGATTGGAAAAGACGGAGTTGACTATTTATTCTATTTAAAAGAAGGGAAAAATAGAATTGGAATTGAAGTTAACGTTTCTCCGTTTGCGAAAATCCATCAAAACTTAAATAAAGTTATGATTGGGGTTAACGATATTAGTTTAGATCTTAAAAAGTTAGCTGGTAGTACTACTGATAAAAATAGAGAATGGGATATTTTAAGTTATCTTCCAAATGTTGTTGATGAACTTCAGTACTATTATGATTTGTTAGTTGAGTCGGAAAGATTATATCAAGAGATTAACGGTTCAACTAAGGTTAATGAAACTATCTCAGCAATTAAACAAAGTTATGAAACTTTAGAAAAACTAATTAAAAAACCTAATACATTACCAAAAAATATTGATAAATTGTCAACTGATTCCAATTCAGTTACCGCTAAAATGGGTTTAGTTATTCCGTTAATTGTTAGATCACCATTATCAATTGATAAAATATACGTTCATGGGAATACTAAATTGCCAAGACCAAATGCCAACGCGTTTGAGTCTATGTGGTTAGGAATTAAAAGATTTTTCTTATCATTTTTCAATAATGAATATAAACCAACTAAAAATAGTGAAGTTTTAGAAGTGTGGGTTAACCGTTCACGTCAGTACGTGAACGTGATGCAAGAAATGGCTGATGCCACATTTACTAGAGAAACAGGAATTAAAGTTAATATTTCACTAATGCCTGATGAAGGCAAATTAATTATGGCGGTCTCAGCTGGTTCACAACCAGATGTCGCCTTAGGGGTCTCAGGATGGAGACCATATGATTACGCTTTAAGAAATGCAGTTGCGGATTTAAAACAATTTTCGAACTTTAAAGAAGTTTCAAAAAGATTTAATGAAGGCGCATTTTTACAATTAATTTATGAAGACGGAGTGTATGCACTTCCGGAAACTCAAAACTTTAATCTATTATTTTACCGTGAAGATATTATGAATAAATTAAACATCGAAATTCCTGATACTTGGGATGATGTTTTATCAATTCTTCCGGAGCTTCAACGATATGGATTAAATTTCTTCGCTCCATTATCAACTACTGGAGCTTTTAAGGGGTTCGTTCAAACGATGCCGTTTATTAAACAGCATCAAGGTAAAATTCACTCTGATGATGCTTTAAGGACGACCATTGATTCAGAAGAAGTCATTAAAGCGATGACTTTGATGACCGATTTATATACTATATACTCCCTACCGCTAGAAGTCGGCTCATTTTATAACAGTTTTAGATATGGTGATATTCCAATTGGAATTGGTGATTTTGGAATGTATGTTAGACTTTTACACGCGGCTCCAGAAATTGCTGGACTTTGGAAAATTGCCAAATTACCAGGAGTCCTCCGTTCTGATGGGGTAGTGGACAGGTCGTATGACGGGGCTTCCACTAGTGGAGTAATTTTTGAAAAGTCAAAGAAAAAAGAAGATGCTTGGAAGTTTTTAGATTGGTGGACTAGAGATGATACTCAGTTAAACTATGCCAATAACTTAATTAACTCAATGGGTCCAGAATATATGTGGAATACATCTAATGTGAACGCATTTAAAGATATGGCATGGGATGAACTTGATAAACAAGTCTTCTTAGACCAATGGCAATGGGTTAATGATACTGAAAAAACACCAGCATCATATATGATTGAACGCGAGCTGTCGAATGCTTGGAACCGAGTCGTTTTTGACGGAATTAATGTTAGAACGGCAATTGAGGATGCGACAGTTACCATAAATAAAGAAATTACTAGGAAAATGAAAGAGTTTGGCTATCTTGATAAAAATGGTAATCACATAAAGACCTACAAGATACCTACCAAAGATAGGTTAGGAGAGATTTTATGGGATGAATGACGTAAAGAAAACATCAAAGGTTAAAACCTTCTTTCAAAAAATTAAATTAAGATTTAAAAAGATTGGTGATAAGCACGGCGAAGGATTACTTGGAACTACCTTCATCGCTCCTTACGGACTAGCCTTTTTAGTTTTTATCGTTATTCCGGTATTTATGGGAATCTTTTTGTCATTTACTACCTTTAATTTAATTGAGTCACCGCGATTTAGTGGTTTAAATAACTATGTTAACTTACTAACTGTTGATGAGAAGTTTATGCAAAAAGTTGTCCCAAATACGATTGTATTTGCCTTCTTTACCGGTCCAGTTGGTTATGCCCTTTCGTTTTTCTTAGCTTGGCTTTTAGCTCAAGTGCCAAGAAGATCAAGAACGGTTTTAGCCTTAGCTATTTATTCACCATCAATGACCGCAGGAGTCGCGATGAGTGTGATGTGGAAAATTATCTTTTCTGGTGATAGATCAGGTTATATGAATTCAGTTTTACTTAAAATGGGGTTAATCTCCCAACCAATTCAGTGGTTAACTAACCCAACATATTTAATGCCAATTATGATTGTCGTAACGATTTGGGGTAGTATGGGAATTGGTTTTTTAGCGATGCTAGCGGGAATTTTAAATGTTAACCCAGAATTATATGAAGCCGCCTATGTTGATGGTATGAAAAGTAAGTTCCAAGAAATTATTTATATTACGATTCCTTCAATGAAGCCACAAATGTTATTTGGTGCCGTCATGAGTATTGTTGGAACTTTCAATGCCGGAGCGATTGGGGTCTTACTCTCAGGAACCAACCCAACGCCACAAGATGCCGGACAATTAATTGTCACTCATATTGATGATTATGGTTTTAATCGGTTTGAAATGGGATATGCGGCCGCAATTTCGGTTGTTTTATTAATTATGGTTTTATTAATGGGCCGAATTGCGAGAAGATTATTTACAGAAAGGGATTAAGATTATGGCAAGTTTTAGCGGAACCAAAATAAATCCATCTAAATTACATATATCGCAATGGAAGTTTTTCATTATCTTAATTCCAGTTGCCATTTTTATGGTGCTTCCAATTGTCTATATTATTAATCATGCCTTCAAACCAGTTGAAGAACTTTTCTTATGGCCACCACGATTTGTCGTGAAAAATCCAACAGTTTCTAACTTCGTTGAGTTATTTGCCCAAACTTCACGAACTGGGGTGCCGATGAGTAGATACTTATTTAATAGTATCGTAATTACTTTAACGTTAGTAGTAGTCTCAATTATTCTTTCATCAATTGCGGGCTATGCATTATCTAAGTTAAAGTTTAAACTCAAAAAACCATTATTATTCTTAAACAATATTGCGTTAATGTTTGTGGGATCAAGTGTTGTCATCCCGCGTTATTTAGTAATTGAAAAGTTAGGATTAATTAACAACTTTTTTGTCTATATTTTACCAGCAATTGCAATGCCAGTTGGGTTATTTTTAATTAAACAATTTATTGACCAAATTCCTGATGAATTAATTGATGCCGCCAAAGTTGATGGCGCTTCTGATTTCAGGATTTACTGGTCAATTGTCTTACCTTTAATTAGACCGGCGATTGCAACTATTGCGATTGTGGCCTTCCAAGCTGCTTGGAATGATTCATCAATTGCCTCAACTTATATTGATGATGAATCACTTAAAAATTTTGCCTTTTATATGACAACCTTAACCGGAGCTACTAGCGTTGTTTCTGGTCAAGGAATGGCGGCGGCAGCATCGCTCATTATGTTTATTCCTAACTTAGTTATCTTTATCTTCTTACAACGTAATGTGATGAATACAATGTCACATTCAGGAATTAAGTAGGTGATATTATGAAGAAAATACTATTAACTTTATTATCACTAATCTTAATTGTCGTTTTAATTCCTAATCTCAAAGTATCAGCAGATTCACAAACCTCTGCCCCTTACGATACTTATACAACTGGTCCAAATGGAAGAATTATTAAAACGCAAACAGCGTATGAACCAGCCGGAGCAATTAAAATTGGACTTCGCAGTCCCGAAGATCTTTATTTAAAAGATGATATTATTTACATTGCCGATACCGGCAACAAAAGAATTTTAAAGTACCACTTAGATGGTACTACTGAAGTAATTGTAACTAATTTATCGGAACCTACCGGAGTTCATGTTGACGAAGAAGATTATATTTATGTCGCTGATAAAGGAGCAAGAGCGGTAGTTAAGTTTGATAAATTCGGTAATAAAGTCAAAACCTTTGAAAAACCAACGGAATTAATCTTTGGAACCTCTCCTTACATCCCACTTAAGATAGTAACCGGACCAAAAGGGTTACTATACGTAGTGGGAGAGGGGTCCACAGCAGGTTTAATTCAACTCTCTTACAATGGCGAGTTTCAAGGATTTTTTGCCGCTAATGAAACAAGAATGAGTTTCGTTCAAAAAGTAGCTAACTTCTTTAAAGTTTCATCAGCGAGTAATATTCCAGTATCACCATCAAATGTAGCAATTGATGAAAAAGGTTCGATTTATACCGTTAGTAACACTTTTAAAGATAAAACTAAAAAGTTTAATATTGCTTCTGAAACAATTTTAAAAATTAATTCGGATTTAGTACCAAATTCAATTCATATTAACGAATTTAATAATATTTATGTCTTAACGAATGAAGGTTATATTAATGAATATGACCAATATGGTAATATCATTTTCGGTTTTGGTGGTTTAGATACCGGAACGAAACGTTTAGGTTTATTTGTCACTCCAGTTGATATTACCACTGACTCTAATCATAATATTTATGTTTTAGATAAAGGGTTAAATGAAATTCAAATTTTCCAACGTAGCGAGTTTACCGCTTTAGTTCATGAAGGATTAAAAAACAATAAAGATGGTATTTATGATATTAAGCAGTGGGAAGAAGTTTTAAGGATGAACTCGATTTTCTCGGTGGCAAATAGCGCCATCGCTAGAGCGGAATACCGGAACCAAAATTATCGTGAAGCGTTAGAATATTATAAGATTGCCACTGACAAAGTTGGCTACAGTGAAGCGTATTGGCAATTAAGATATGATTTTATGCAACGCCATATGTTAACGATTTTAATTGTCTTTATCGTTTTATATGTTTTAGTTGCCTCAGTTAAATTTGCTGATCGAAAATGGGGCACTTTCTATTTTGTTCATGACTTTACTAAAAAAGTTAAATCAAAGAGAAGTGTTAGTGAGTTTTTATTACTATTTAAGATGTTTAGACACCCAATTGATACCGTTCATGATGTAAAAAGATATCAAAAATCAAGTAAGAAAACCGCAACAATTATCTATGTGTTATTTGTTGTGGTAATGATTTTATCAAGATATTTAGAATCATTTATCTTTAGCACGGTTAATTTTGAAAGATTTAATGTCTTTAAAGATGCCTTGATTTTATTTGGGATTGTCTTTTTATTCGTGATTTCTAACTATTTAATTAGTAGTCTTCAAAATGGTGAGGGTTGGTTAAAAGATGTCTATATTGCGACTAGCTACACGCTAGCCCCAATTATCGTCTTTATGCCGTTTATCACTTTAATGTCACATGCCTTAACTTTAAACGAGATGTTTATTTATCAGGCGGCTAATTATATTATCTATGGTTGGGTTTTACTTAACTTAATTATTATGATTAAAGAGGTTCATAATTATACGATACCTCAATTAATTGGAAATATTTTATTAACTATCTTTACGATGATTATTATTGTAGTGATTGTGGCTTTAATTATCATTTTAGGGAATCAACTTTATGAATACGTAAGCGGCATCATAAAAGAGGTGATACAGAGTGTATACATTTAAACGAATTGTCTTACTAGTAATAGTTGCGGCAACAGCGATTCTTTCTAGTAATGTTAAACCTAAATATGATGTTGTTACTGAGTCAGTTAATGTGGCACCGCAATATAGTTCTTTAATTTCTAATCGGTATACGCAAAAAGAAGAAGATTTAAGAATTGCGAAAAATGATTATATTGATTTAATTGATTATCAAAGACTAGGTGCAGTTAATAATTTAGAACTTTATGTTAAACAAGATGATTTATCATTTAGAGTTGTTAATCTTGATACGGGTTATATTTGGGGAAGTAATTTTAATTTTGATTATTTAGATGAAACTTCACCACTACATGATCCAGGGGATCTTGGAGCTAATGAAGGGTGGAAGCGAATCTTTAATTCACCAGCTTCAGTTAGTTATTATCATAAAACTAATCTTCGTGAAGAGTATTTATATACTAACGCCTTATCAAGAAAAACATTTGTTAATATTACGACAACTAATAGAGTTGGCTTCCGTGCTAAAACTTCATTCTTTTTATCAAAAGTTAAATTTGATTATGAAGTCTATTTAGACAAAGAAGGACTTCACTTTGAAGTCCCATTTGATTTGATTGAAGAAGGAGAAACTTTCAAATTAGCTAGTATTAAACTCTATCCATTCTTTGGCGCCGCTAAACGGAACCGGATTCCTGGTTATGTCTTTGTTCCGGACGGAATGGGGGCGTTAATTCGCTTTGATGATGAATACGATAAAGGTGTTTATACTAAACGGTTTTATGGTCCTGATTACGGAATTTATTTAAAATCAGATGAAGAATATTTAACCCTAAATACTTATGGGGTGGTCCACGGAGTTAATCAAAACGGGTTTTTATCAGTGATTGATAGTGGGGCTTCACATGCTATTTTAAGCCACTATCCATCACAAATAACGACCGATTTTAATCATACATACGTTTCATATGAATATCGGAAAGATTATGTTCAATATTTAAACAAATCAAAAACAAGTAGTGTAATTTTAGTTCAAGAAAATAAAAATAAATATGATATCAAACAATCATTTTATTTCTTATCAGGAGATAAGGCTAACTATGTTGGTATGGCTAATAAGTATAAAGATAATTTGATTAAAGAAGGCGTTTTAGAAAAAACAAATCATAATGAAATACCAATTCATTTTGACGTCTTAATGAGTGAATCTAAAAAAGCTTTTATTGGTAGGAAAATCATTTCAATGACTACCATTAATGAACTTGATGAAATAATTTCAAGATTAAATAGCAATCAAGTTAAAAATATTACTCTTACCTTACGTGGCTGGCAAAAAGGCGGATATTCACTAACCGCCCCAAGATATAACAGTGTTGAAGCCCGAATTGGTGGACAAAGAGACTTAACAAAATTTAATGAAAATCATCAAAATGTTTATTTAGAAGCCGATTATTTTAAGGTCAGTAGTTACGGCACTAATTATCATAAAGCTGATGTTGGCCAATCAATTGGTCAACAATTACTTGAAGAAAATGCCGGTAGATCATATTTTTTAAGACCTGATGTGAGTATCAAAAAATATGAAAGTCATTTAGAAAAAATGGCTCGGTATTCAGATGGCATTCATCTGTCTTCAACTAACTATTTATATAGTGAGTTTTCAAGTAATCGTAATCGTGAAGAGCAAATTGAAACGATGAAAGAATTTTTATCAAAAGCCAATCAGACATCAGTTTCAAAGCCATTCGCTTATTTATTAGGAGCTAATCGAATTACTGATGTCGCGCTTTATTCATCGCAACAAAAAAGATTTAGTGATACCGTTCCATTTTTAGCGATTGTCTTAAGTGGATATAAAGATGTTTTTGGTAGAAACGCTAACTTCTTTGCTAATACGACCAATGAATTACTAAGATTAGTTGATTATCATATTTATCCGTCATTTTATATTACTAATGAATCAAGTTATTATTTACTAAATACTGGAAGCGAAAATATATATACTTCAAGATATTTAGATTGGGAAGAAGAAATTAAACGTCAATATGATTTTGTTAATGAAGCGTTAAAACATGTTGCAAATGAGCGTATAGTTTCAAGAACTGTTTTAGATGCTGGTTTTGTAAAAGTTAGTTATGCTAACGGAGTAAGTATTTATATAAATTATTCAGGGACTATGAAAGTTGACGGGGCAGTTAGTGTCCAACCTAGTAGTTATCAGGTGATCTTATGAAGTTAAGTAATAGACAACGAGAAAATTTATATGGATATCTATTTATCGGAATTTGGATTATTGGGTTTTTATGGCTAACCTTGTATCCGCTAATTATGAGCTTTATTTATTCTTTAAATAAGGTTACGATTACGGCAGCAGATGGAATTGTCTTAACTCCAATTAAACTCCAAAATTATGTCGATATTTTTTCAAAGGATTTTAACTTTGTTAACGCATTAACCGACTTTATTGGTGAGATTGTTTTATTCGTTCCAATCATTATTATTATGTCAATTATTATCGCTCTTTTATTAAATCAAAAGATTAGATTAAGAGGAGTATTTAGATCAATTTTCTTCTTACCAGTTATCATTGCTTCAGGGCCAATGATTACGGAATTAATTAGACAAGGCGCGGGAACAGTTCCGATATTTGAAGATGCGGAAGCGTTAGCATTTGTTGAACAGTTACCAAGATTTTTAGCCAATCCAATTTTATCGTTATTTAGTAAGATGATTATTGTCTTATGGTTTTCAGGAGTTCAAATTGTTTTATTCTTAGCTGCGCTTCAAAAAGTTGATAGTGAAATTTATGAAGCGGCATCAATTGATGGTGCTAGTCCGTGGGAAATGTTTTGGAAGATTACCTTACCAACCTTAAAGCCAACAATTTTAATTTCATCAATTTATACCATTGTCTTTCTAGCTACTTTCTCAAGTAATAGCGTTTTAGTTCATATTCAAAATAATATGTTTGATATTACGACTGGATATGGTTATTCAAGTGCACTGGCTTGGATTTACTTTGTTGTAATTTCAATTTTACTTGGAATCGTCTATCTTCTATTTAAACAAAGGAAAGAAAGAAAAGAGAAGAAAGTGAGGCGAGTAAGATGAAAGCCGAACGAGTCAAGTCAAAGTTAAGAAAAACTTTAATTGGGATGAAGTTTGTTGATGGACTATTATTTAAAATTTTAGTCTACGGACTTTTAATCATTTTGGCGTTTGTTTATCTTTATCCACTTCTTCATATGGTTAGTTATTCATTTCAAGGGGTAGAAGATTTATTAAATCCAATGGTTAACCAAGTTCCAACTGAATTGTATGTTCAAAACTACAAAGAAGCTTTCTTAGTTTTAGATTATTTTAAAACATTAAGAACTAGTTTATTAATTACGTTAGTACCAGCGTTAGTTCAAACGATTATTGCTAGTTTAGTTGGTTATGGGTTTGCGCGATTTAATTTCCGCGGCAAGAAGTTTTGGATGATGTTAGTTTTAGCAACATATATTATCCCTCCGCAAGTAACCATGATTCCGCGATATGTCTTATTCCATAAATTAGGTTTCTTAGGAAAAGCCCTATCAATTATTGTACCAGCGACCTTTGGTCAAGGATTAAATAGTGCCATCTTCATCTTAATTTTCTATCATTTCTTTAGTCAAATTCCAAAATCATTAGATGAAGCTGCACAAATGGATGGCGCTAGTCCACTTTATATTTATTTTAGAGTTTCGGTTCCACTATCAATTCCAAGTTTTATTACTTCATTTTTATTTTCATTTGTTTGGTATTGGAATGAAACATATATTTCATCATTATTCTTGGGTAGTAAAAACCCAACACTACAAATGATGTTACAAAACTTCGTTTCCGCCTATAAGTCGGTAATGGGCGGCGATGATGGCTCAAGAATAGCTAATGAGGCGGTTAGAATGGCTGCCACACTATTAATCATTTTACCGATGATAATCATATATTTTATCCTTCAAAGATGGTTCATTGAAGGAATTGACAAGGCGGGGATTACAGGTGAATAAAAAAAGTTTAATTGTTTTATTATTAGTATTTTCTTTAATATCTTTATTTGGATGCAAGAAAAATGACAAACCAAAACCACCAGAACCACCAGAGCCACCAATTATTATTGATGAGGATGAAGTTGCTTGGGGGTTAGTTAAAGATGAAGCTAATTTATGTTTCCAGTTTTTCATGGAAACAACGAATTTTAAAGATGGAAGTTTAGGATACGGCCTAGCGCGTGATCGGTGGCCAGATAACCAGTATATGGCCAGTATTGCCAGTGTCGGGTTTATGTTAGCCTCACTTCCATATGGGGTTGAAAACAAGTTAATTACTCGTGAGCTAGCATTTGAGAGAGCCTCAAAAACCATGGACACATTACTTAGACTTAAAAATTACTCAGGTTTTTTCTATCACTGGATGGATATGAGAAATGGGATTGAGTTAGATGGTAGTGAAGTCTCAGTTATTGACACGGCATTAATGTTAGCTGGAGCCATTGTTGCTGGTGAGTATTTTGGCGGCGAAGTTAAAACGAAAATGCAACAAATTTATGACCGAATTGATTGGAATTTCTACGTTAATAAAGATCGCAATATGTTTTATATGGGGTATAAACCAAATGCTGGCGGATTTTCAGGAGCATGGGACCACATTAGCGAACAAATGATAATGTATGTTATGGGGGCTGGATCTTCAACTCACCCAATTGACGCGTCATTATATCGAACAGTTAAAAATATCGCGATGATGAATTACCGCGGCCGCTATAAATCAAAAAATTATGAAACGGAAACGTTTATTTATGTTGGAAATGGCTCTCTTTTCCAACATCAATTCTCACATGCATTTATTGACTTTAGAAATATTGTTGACCATCAAGGAACTAATTGGTTTAAAAATGCGACTGAAGCTACTAAAGCTAACTATTATTTTTGCAAAGACGAAGCATATAAATATATCGCTTATCAAGATGCTTGGGGAATTTCAGCTGGAGATCACCCGTTTGGTTATAAAGCATTCGGATCACCACCAGCTAAAAACCACTCGCATAATGGCACCATTATGCCGTATGCAGCCTTAGCTAGTATCAATTACACACCAGAGTATACCTTTGAAGCGGTAAGACATTTTGATACTTTAGAAAAGTTAAAAGGCAATTATGGCTATGTCGATGCCTATAACTTAGGACCGGTTGATCCAACGTTCTTTCCACAACTAGCAGAAAGAGCTCCTTGGTATGATAATGACGTTTTAGGAATTGACAAAGGAATTACTTTGTTGATGATAGCAAATTACGAAAGTAATTTAATTTGGAACTTATTTATGCAAAATGCAAATGTTCAAAGAGGATTAGAGATTCTTGAATTCAGACCGGCAACTGAATAAAGAACTTTGATAAAATGTTTAAACGGACTTGAAAATGAAAACGTTTTCAAGTATAATGGTAGTAGTAGAAATCGAAACGTTTCGATAGGTTAAAAGGAGGAAAAGAATCTATGAAGAAATTTTTATTAGCGATTTTGATGTTATTTAGTGTCGTCGCGCTTGTTGCGTGCGAAGACAAACCAAAACCACCAGAGCCACCAGTTGAAACTGATACAGTTAAACCGGTAATTACGGTTCCAGGGGCTGAGGTTGAAATTTATGTAGGAGATACGTTTGATCCAATGTTAAACGTTACAGCTCAAGATAACAAAGATGGAAATCTTACTTCAAGTATTACCTATACATCATCTCCAGCATTAGATGTTAACACACCAGGAAGATATACAATTACTTACAAAGTTAAGGATAGTGCGGGTAACGAAGGAACTAAACAAGTAGTAGTTATTGTTCAATCACGTCCACAAGGACTAGGAATTGGAAACCCTGACTTTGATGAGTGGGATGAAGAAAAAGGTATGCCTGTTGGCTGGACTAATTGGGTAAATAGATCTCAAGATGTTGAAGCTACCTTCTCACACGGAGAAAGTATGGCTATCGTTGATGTTACCGCTCAATCAACAGTTAAAGATAATAACTGGTGGGACGTTCAATTCAGATGTGAAACAGTTACCTTCCCAGCATTTGAATCTTATACTTTAAGAATTTGGGCATATGCAGAACATCCAAGATATATGATGGTTAACATTCAAGAAGGCGGATTAGCTCAAAAAGCAATTGATGCTAAATTAATTGAATTAGGAACTGAAGTTCCAACCGAACCAATCGAAATTGATTTCTTCGGTTTACAAGATGCTAACAACGCAATGCTTCAATTCAACTTAGGTACATTCCATAAAGTTGCTGATACACATCCAGACAAACAAACAGTTTTAGGAAAAGTGTATTTCATGAAAGTTGAAGTAGTTAGTGGTCCACCAATTGAAAACCAAGCACCATTATTAACTGGTAGTGATATTTTAGTTGCTATTGGTCAAGACGTTTTATTAAAACAAGGTATTAAAGTTAAAGACGATAGAGATAATTTAACTTTAAACGACGTTAAAGTAGAACCTGTTGGTGATCCAATTGATGTTAACAAACCAGGCGTTTATGAGTATCGTTATACTGTTAAAGACTCTGGAGGATTAGAAACATCAATTACTAGAAAATTCATTGTTGGTTCATTTGTTATCCCAACTATGGATAAATGGACTTCATGGGTTGAAGCTGGAAAAGCTGAACAAGTTGTTACAGCAGCAGCAGGCTCTAAAGAAGCTAAAATTGAAATTACTAAACTAGGAGAAAAAGCATGGCATAACCAATTCAAACTAACTGGTTTAATGGGAACTAAAGGAACTTATCGTATTAAGTTTACTGCGTCTGCTAACCCAGCTAGAACGATTGTCTTTGCGTTAGAACAAAACTATGGTGTTGGTGTTCCAAGAGCATGGCACAGAGTTGAATTAACTCCAGAAGAACAAGTATTCAAGTTTGATTTAACATTACCAGCTGATGCAAAAGCTCCAGGTCAATTCCAATTCTTCATGGGTGATGCTAGCCATGATACTGCTTTTGCAGATGGTGTCTTTGTTAAATCACTAATCACTATTAAAGACGTTGCCGTTAGAGAAGTTCTTCCAGAAGCTGGATTAAAGAATGGAAACTTTGCTGAGTGGGATGATGCAAACGGAGTACCTCTTGGCTGGACTAAATGGGTTAACGAATCTCAAGATGTTGCGGCAACATACTCTCAAGTTGACGGCAAAGCAGTTATTGATATTACTGCACAATCAATTGTTAAAGATAATAACTGGTGGGATGTTCAATTAAAATATCCAAACTTAGTTTTCGATGCTTATGAATCATATACCTTAAAGATTTGGGCATATGCTGAAAAAGCTAGATTTATGAGAATTAACCTTGATGGCGGCGGCTTACCTGAAAGACCAATTAACGAACTTCAAGTTGAACTTGGAACTACAGTTCCAACTGAACCAATTTCAATTAATTTCTTTGGTAAAGGTGATGCGGTTAACGCAGCATTAACCTTCCACTTAGGTACCTTCCATAAGGTTGCTGGAGTTCCAGATGAAAAGAAAACTGTATTAGGTAAAGTCTACTTTGTTAAAGTTGAAATTGTTGAAGGACCTGAATTAGTAAACCAAGCACCAACATTACAAGGTGGCCCAGTTGTTACTGATGTGGGTGTAGAAATTGATATTAAGAAGGGTATTAAAGTTCAAGACGATATGGACGTTATGAAATTAGCTGACGTTGTTGCCACTCCTGTCGGAGCAGCGTTAGATATTAATACTCCAGGCGTTTATGAATATAAATATGTTGCTACTGACTCAGAAGGATTAACTGCAGAATTAGTAAGAAAGATTTATGTCGGCTCATTTGTCGTTCCAACTATGGACAAATGGACTCAATGGTCTGGTGATGGCGGAACTCAAGTTGTAACTGCACCAGCAGGATCAACTGAAGCTTCAATCGAAATTACAGCACTTGGACCAAACGCATGGCACAATCAATTCAAACTTACTAATACAATTGCGACTAAAGGAACATATGTAATTAAGTTTACTATTTCATCAACTGTTGCCAGAACAGCAGTCTTCGCTCTAGAACAAAACTATGGGGTTGGCGTTCCAAGAGTATGGCACAGACTAGATTTAACACCAACTGAACAAACTTTGGAGTTTGAAATTACTTTACCTCAAGATGCAACTTCAGTCGGTCAATTCCAATTCTTCTTCGGAAAAGCTTCAGATGAAGCAGGCTTTGAAGACGGAGTCTTCGTTCTATCAACGATTGTAATTAAGAATTTCACAGTTACTAAAAAAGTAGCTTAGTTTAGCTCATAAAAGGCGCATGCTAACTACATGCGCCTTTTATTTAATTACTTGATAATGAAATCGACTGAAATAATTAAAAAAATTGAAAAAACTGCAATTAAGTTCTTTTCAAAATATACTAACTTAAATGAAAACCAAACTGGATATGGTTTAACGATAGATAGTACCAATAATTTAGATGTTGCTACAATTGCCGGTAGTGGCTTCATGTTATCCAGTTTAATTATAGCTGATAAAAGAGGATATCTTGAAAGAGATGAAGCAATCAAGATAGCGAGGAATACCCTTAAAAACTTTTATGACAACATTAGTCATTATGAAGGGTTTTTTATCCATTTCGCTAATTTTAAGACTGGCCAAAGATATAAACTTTGCGAGTATTCAACGGTTGATACGATGATTTTTTTGTGCGGAGCGATTGCAGTTGATAGTTATTTTCAAGATGAAGTAATTAATAAATATTTTAAGAAGTTAATTAATCGAATTAATTTTCCAAAATTTGTTCATATAAAAGATGGTAAGCCAACCTTTTATATGGCGTATAACCCCGACCGTCAAGGTCAATATGTTAGAGGTGAACCAGGATTTATTCATCACTGGTCAATGTTTGCTGAACAATTACCACTATATGTAATCTATGCCGGATTAGGATATGAAAATGCCCTTGATGTTTATCACAGTTTTAAGCGCGTTAAAGGTTCGTATAAAGATATTGAATATATTTATACCCCAGGTAATGCATTATTTGTTTATCAATATCCACTTACATTTTTAGATTTAGAAAAAATTTGTGATGATGAAGGTATCAACTGGCATGATAACGCTAAAAAAGCAATCTTAGCTCATCAAAGGCTTGCCGTGGATATTAGTGATATTTATTCATCTTTTAACAAATACGCTTTTGGGTTTACTGCGGGAATGACTAAAACTGGATATCAAGTTTTCCGCGGTTTACCAAACATTGAAAATAAATATGCCACCGATGGTACAGTTCATCCGAATGCCATCGTCGGATCACTTAGTATTGCTAATGAGATTACTGTACCGGGAGTCGAATATTTATATAACAAACCTAACTTATTCCAAGAATACGGATTTGTTAGTGGTTATAATGAGGATCAAGACTGGGTGGCTAGTTGCTATTTATCAATCGACAAAGGATTAGAGATGTTAATGGCTAATGCCTACTTATCTAATGATGTTAGAAGGGCATTTATGAACCACGAAATTATTAAAAAAGGACTTAAAGCATTAAAATGGGAGTAATTTATCAAATCTATCCCTTAAGCTTTTTAGATACCAATCAAGATGGTATCGGCGATATTAGGGGGATAATTCAAAAAATTAAATACCTAAAAGAATTAGGAGCCCAGTATATTTGGATTACTCCGATTTTCAAGTCTCCAATGGAAGATAATGGTTATGATATCAGTGATTATTATAAAATTCACCCAATGTTTGGTAATATGGATGATTTAAAAGAATTAATTAGTATTGCTAAAGAACACAAAATAAAAATTATTTTAGATTTAGTGTTAAATCATACTAGTACTAAACACCATTGGTTTAAAGAAGCTAAAAAAGATATTAATAGTAAATATCACGATTATTACATTTGGAGTAATAATCCACCAAAAATTGATTCGATCTTTGGTGGTTCGGCTTGGGAATATATTAAGAAGATTGATAAATACTATCTCCATATGTTTTCTATAGGCCAAGCCGATTTAAACTGGAAAAATAAACAGTTAAGAGAAGAACTATATCAAATGATTAATTACTATATTGATATGGGGGTTGGTGGCTTTAGATTAGATGTTTTAGATTTAATCGGAAAAGATTTAGAAAATAATAATTTATATAATAGCGATTTATTATTAACTTATTTAAAAGAACTAAACGAAAGATGTTTTAAAGGAAAAGATATTTTTACTGTCGGTGAGATGAATTTACCACTTGAAAGAGCTCACTACCTAAGTAAAAATGAAATATTAACGACAGTATTTCAATTTAACCATATTGCCTTAGATGAAGTAGCGGGTAAAGGCAAATGGGAACTTAAAAAACTTGAATTAAATGATTTAAAGAAAGTACTAAATCAAATTCAAGAAGTTTATCAAAAAGATGGAATGCCGTCACTATTTTGGTCAAATCACGACCAACCGCGAGCCCTTGGTAGGTATTTAAATTTAGACTATCGTTACTACGGACAAACAATGTTATTTATGCTTATGTATTTACAAAAGGGACATATCTTTATTTATCAAGGCGAAGAATTTGGTATGTCAGGACTAGGCAAAGTAGGGATCGATAAATATCAAGATATCGAGGCAATCAATTATTACAATATTGCCATTAAGACTAAACCGGTTGAAGAAGTATTAGAAAGTTTATCAGTTAAAGCCAGAGATCATGCGCGAACACCAATGCAATGGAATGATTCGAAGTATGCTGGTTTTTCACAAGTTAAACCGTGGATGGATGTTAATCAAAACTACCATGAGGTTAACTTTGAAAAAGACTATTATAGCGAAAAGTCAATTTATAAATTTTTGAAAAAATTATTAGAAATTAGACAAAATAATTCGGTATTTGATAAAGGTTTATTTAAACCAGTTGATTTAGGAAAACACATCTTTGCCTATGAAAGAGTGTTAGAAGATAACTATTTAGTAGTGTGCAACTTTAGTGATAAAAACCAACCATTTAATAAAATTAAAGGTGAAATTTTACTAAATAATTATAACGATATAAATGGCGTATTAAGGCCTTATCAAGCGTTATTAATTAAAAGGAGGTAGTTGTAATGGCTACGATTAAAGATGTTGCAAAACTAGCAGGGGTGTCGATTTCTACGGCATCATTAGCATTAAACGATTTACCAAATGTTAGTAAAAAAACTAAAGATAAAGTTTTAAAGGCGGCTGAAGAGTTGGGGTACCACCCTAACTTAAATGCAAGATCACTAAAAACTAATAAAACCGGAAATATTGGCGTTTTTATTTACGGATTTGGTGGTCCGATATTTTCGGATCTACTTGAAACTATTCATATGGAACTATTAAAGGAAGGATTAAATTTAGTAGTATCAACAGGCAAGAGTTCGTCCGAACTTTTAAAAAATAAACAAGTTGATGGAGCGATTATTTTTGACACAAAAATAACTGATGAAGAAATTATTTCTTTTGCTAGAACTAAACCAGTAATTGTTTTAGATAGAAATTTAGAACATGAAAATGTTTTTTGTTCAGTTGTAAAAAACAAACAAATGGTTTATGAATTAATTAAACAAATGATTAAAAAAGGATATAAAAAGTTTTCTTATGCCAGCGGACCAAAACGGACTAAAGACAATCAAGATAGATATGAAGGATTCTTAAAAGCTTTAGAAGAAGAAAAAATCATACCACACTTACAATTTGTTGGGAACTTCACCATTGAAAGTGGATATGAAATTGGTGAGTCAATCGCTAAAATTGATGATAAACCAGATTTTATCTTTTGTGCCAATGATGAGATGGCTGTAGGGTTAATTAGAGCGCTAAAAGATAATAAAATTCAAATTCCTCAACAAATAGCTGTGGCCGGATTTGATGGTATTTATTTGGGTGATTACATCACCCCGAAATTAACTACCATTAAAGTTGATTATTTAAATTGGGGAGTCTACATTTCTCAAAAAATGATTTTATTAGTTAAAGGCCATGATGTTTATGATATGAAAGAGCCTAAAGCTGAAATTATATATAAAAAGAGTACATAGATTAACTAAATTAGTATAAAAAATAAGGCGGGATTGATATGATTATTAAAAACAAATTAAATGTTTATTCAATTGGTAATGAATTAAAAATTGATGTTTTACCCTCGGGTGATATCTATAAAATTTATTATAAAGATCAGATGATTAATCAATTAAGAGGAAACTTAATTGATGGAATGACATCTAATATTTATTTAAGAAACACCAAAACTAAAGAATTTGCGCCATTACTTGGTTTAAAGAGTAATACTTTAAAGACGACTTTATTAGATAATCAAATCCTTTATGAAGGAACCGCCTTAAACGTCAAATATGAAGTATTATTATCAGTTAAAGATTTTGTTTATACTTATCAAGTGAGCTTATCAGGTCATGGTAAGTATGAATTATATTTTACTCAAGATATTGGTTTAAATAGCCAAGGGGCTATTTTAAACAATGAAGCATATAATGCGCAATATGTTGACCATCGTATATTTAATACTGAAAAAGGATTTGTTACTTTATCAAGACAAAACCAAGGTCAAAATGATTTATTACAAATCGGCTCTAATTATGAAATTAGTAGTTATTCTACTGATATGTTGCAGTTTTACGGTTTGCAATATAAAAAAGATAAAGTTATTTTAGGTTTAACTAAAGATGAATTGGAAAATCGCAACTTACAATATGAAATGCCATTAATCGCTTTAAAAACTAAAGAGTTTGATTTAAAGAAAACAGTCATTTCTTTTTATGGGAAGTATGTTCCAAATCATGAAGTGATTTTAGATAAACCATTTGATCATGAAGTTAAATATATTGAAAAAAATAAAGAAATAAAAGAATTAAAATTTATTAAACCATTAATTGGTAGTCAAATTAATGGTAAAAGAGTTAAACATCCATCGCAAAATCGAGAGTTTGTTGAATATAACGAAAGAAAAGAAGTTATTGCCTTCTTTGATAACAACAAACACGTGGTGATGAAAGAAAAAGAACTAGAAACTCAAAGAACCCATGGTCATTTAATGATCTCAGGTGATTTATTACATGCTGGAACAACAATGGCAGTAACTAACTTTATGAACGGAGTGTTTGCTAGTAGAATTGTTGTCGGAAATACTAATTTCCATCGGTTAAATGGTGATCTAAGAAATCAACTATATGCTGAATCAATTTCCGGATTAAGAATATATCTTAAATGTGAAAATAAGTGGCATAGACTAGGAATTCCTAGTTACTATGAAATGTCTTTAAGTAAAACCACCTGGGTTTATGCACTTGAAGATGATACCATTGAAATAGATTATTATGTGGCATTAGATAAAAATTGCCAACAATTAGTATTTAAATCTAGAAATAAGATTAAATACGATATTTTGTTTACTAATCAGTTATTACTTGGTAATAATGAATATGAATCAAAAATACAATTAAATATTAATAATGATGAGACAATCATTAAATTTAATGATAATCCATTAGTGAATGATAACTACCCAAATTTAAAATATAAAATTTCATCAAAAAATGTTAAATATACTACTGATAAAGTATTTTTTGGTGAAGAAATGGGACACGGCTTAATGGTTATGGAATATGAAAAACAAGATAAAGTCGTTATTAATATTGAAGGGACATTAGATGAATTTATAAGTCAAAAAATAGATTTTGAAAAAGAATATTTAAAATATGAAAATTTCATCAAAGATTTAATCTCAATTGAAATTAAAAACGATAATGAAATATCAAATAAGTTTAATAAGACTTTGTATTGGTTTACTCATAACGCGTTAGTTCACTATTCTAGCCCTCATGGTTTAGAACAAACCGGAGGTGCAGCATGGGGGACAAGAGATGTGATGCAAGGACCATTCGAGTTATTTTTAGCATATAAAAAATATGATATCGCCAGAGAAATCTTACTTAAAGTTTACTCGCGCCAATTTATTGAAAATTATGATTGGCCGCAATGGTTTATGTTTGATAAATATTATTATATTCAAGCCCATGATTCACATGGTGATATTATTGTTTGGCCATTAAAAGCGTTAGCTGATTATTTGCTGATTACTAATGATTATGACATTTTAAGTGAAGAAGTTACATACTTCTCAAAAGATAAAAACGTCTTTACAAAGCCAGATACCATTTTAAATCATGTTAAAAATCAAATTAAGGCAATTGTTGATAGTTGTATACCTAAAACATCACTTCCTAAGTATGGTGGTGGTGATTGGAATGATACTTTGCAACCAAAAAATAAAATGTTAACTGAAAAAATGGTTTCAACTTGGACCGTAAGTTTAATCTATCAAGCGTTTAATAATTTTAGTAAGTGTGTCAGTAAAATTGATCAAGACTTGTCTAATTTGATTAACGAATTTTTAACTAATCTTAAGCGTGATTATGAAAAGTATATTATGATTGATAATAAACCAGCCGGTTTTATTATCTTTGAAGATGATAAGCCAAGACCACTACTTCATCCAAATGATGATAAAACTAAAATCTCATATCGACTCTTATCATATCAAAGGCCAATTATTGCCGAGTTAATCAACGATGAACAAGCCGAACTTAACCATGAGCTAATGTTAAGACATTTAAGATTTCCAGATGGAATGCGATTGATGGATACGCCAGTTACTTATAGAGGCGGTCAAAAGACTTTATTCCAAAGAGCGGAAACGGCATCTAACTTTGGCCGTGAAGTTGGAATCTTATATGTTCACGCCCATATTAGACATTTGGAATCACTAGCTAAATTAGGTAAGAGTGATGATTTATTATATGAATTCCAACAAATAAATCCAATTGGAATTAATAAGTTTGTTAAGATTTCTAATTTAAGACAATCAAATGTTTACTTTACCTCAAGTGATGCTAATTTCTATGATCGATATGAAGCGCAAGAAAACTTTAAAGAATTAAGAGACGGAAAAGTAAAAGCTAAAGCTGGATGGAGATTATATTCAAGTGGACCTGGTATTTATATTAATCAATTAGTGTCAAATTACTTTGGAATTAGACAATTAAATAATAAACTATATTTAGATCCAACTCATAATTTGGATCAATTAGAAATTGAGTTTAAATATAAAGGTAAAGCTATTTTAGTTAAATATTTCTTTAATCAAGATAGTGATTCTTTAGTAATTAATGGTAATAAGGTAAATATCAAAAGAACTAACGAGTTTTACCGAAAAGGTGGATATTTAATTAATGATGAATTATTAAATGAGAATAATGTATTGGAACTACATTATAAATAAAAAAGGTAATAAATATGGAAACTGTAAAATATAACGAAAGTTTAGAATTAGATGAATATATTGTTGGTAGTGATACTTGTTTAATTTATTTTCATGGTGGCGGATTAGAAGCGGGATCAAAAAAAGAATTTAATAAGTTAGCTTTAGTTTTAAATGAAAACGGAATTGATTGTTACTTGCCTAATTACCGCTTATATCCAAATGCGAAATATCCGGACTTTATTTTAGATGCGGCAGAAGCGGTAGCTTATGCATTAAATAAAAGAAAATATAAAAAAGTAGTTATTGGTGGAACTTCAGCTGGTTCTTATTTAGCGATGATGTTATATTTTGATAAAAGATATTTAGCAAAATATAATATTAACTCTGAAAAGATTAATGGTTATGTCTTTGATGCTGGTCAACCAACAGTTCATTTTAACGTATTAAGAGAGTACGGAATGAATCATAAGCGAATTATTGTTGATGAAAGAGCACCAATGTATTATTTAAATGAAAAAGTTGATTCTGATGTTGAATTTTTAGTTTTCTATGCTGAATTTGATTTAAATACGAGAAGAGAAGAAATTGAACTTTTAAAACATTTAATGATTAATTATGGATATAAAAAGGAAAACTTAAACTTTCATTACATGGTAAATAATAGACATTGTGAGTATACTCCAACCGATTTCTTTAATGAAACAGTTTTAGAGTTTATTAAAAAGTTAAGGTGATTAACTATGATTAAGGAAATACTTGAAAAGTTAACGTTAGAGGAAAAGTTAGGACAATTAACGATGATTCCTCCTTTTTTCTTTATTAAGGACTTGAAAAAAGAAGTATTTGGAGCTTTAACTAGTTTAAAACTAGATGAAGAAGGGGTTTTTAAAACAGGATCGGTATTAGGAATCCAAAGCCATGAAGAAATGAACGTAGTTCAAAAGAAATATTTAGAAAAGTCAAGACATCAAATTCCGCTTATTTTTATGGGAGACGTTATTCATGGTGCGGTAACGATTATGCCAACTCCATTAGCTCAAGCTTCATCATTTAATCCCAAGTTAGTTAATAAAGGTGCCGTTGCTTCAGCAAGTGAAGCGTTAAAAAAAGGACTTCAAGTAACTTTTTCACCAATGTGTGATTTATCACGTGATCCAAGATGGGGCCGTGTCGTTGAGTCTTATGGTGAAGATCCTTATTTAAATTATGTAATGGCCAAAGAAACAGTTAAAGGGTATAAAAGTGAAGGGTTGCTTTCGTGTGTGAAACACTTTGCGGCATACGGCCTTTCAGAAGCGGGGCAAGATTATAATACAGTTGATTTATCAAGATTAAATTTATTTGAATATTATTTAGCGGGATATCGCGGCGCGATTGAAGGCGGTGCCGATATGGCAATGACATCATTTAATACTTTTGAATATATTCCTGCCACAACTAATAAATATTTACTGCGTGATGTGTTAAGAAAAGAATTGAAATTTAAAGGAGTTACTATCTCTGATTATGATTCCCTACTTCAAACAATATATCACCGGACATCATCATGTGATTGCGATGCCGCGATTAAAGGAATCAAAGCGGGATTAGATATTGAAATGGCAACTAGTTCATATATGAGATGTTTAAAAGAAGCGGCCGAAAAAGATCCGAAACTTTTAAAATTAATTGACGAAGCAGTCTTAAGAGTTTTAAAGTTAAAAGAAAAGGCGAAACTTTTTGATGATCCATATCGGACTAGACATTTATCAATTGATTCAAGTCGTGCGATGGATGCGGCATATAATTTAGCTAAAGAATCAATTGTCTTGTTAAAGAATAAATCTTTACCTATAAAAAGACGAACTAAAGTATCATTACTAGGAAAATACGCGACAGAAAAACATGTTTTGGGACCTTGGAGTTGGCATGGCGATCCAAAAGATACTGATGAGTTAGCAGAACATATTAATGCTGGTTATCTTAATAGTTCTGAGTATTTTGATGACTATGATATTGAAAGTATTGAAAAAACTGATCATATTATTTTAGCGATTGGCGAGCTATATCATGAGTCTGGAGAAGCGCATAGTAAGGCTGATGTCAACTTATCTAATCATTATATAGAATTATTAGAAGATTTAAGAAAATTAAAGATTCCAATTACGGTTATCTTGTATACAGGTCGTCCTCAAATTTTAACTAAAGCTCTACCATTAATTGACAATTTATTAGTTCATTTTCATCTTGGTACAACCACCTCTAAAGTGGTAGCTGATACTATTTACGGAATTAATAATCCAAGTGCGCGTCTACCAATGACATTCCCAAGACATCAAGGACAAATTCCAATCTATTATAATCGTCTTTCTACGGGGCGACCATATTCTAAAACTAATCCTTACACTTTAAAATATTTGGATGTCCAAAACGAACCACTATTTGAATTTGGTTATGGGTTGAGTTATTCTAATTTTGTTTATTCAAATTTAGAATTATCAAATAATCAAGGTGATCTTAAATCACTACCTTCGGTTAAAGTAACCGTAACTAATGATAGTAATATTTCTGGTAAAACTAGCGTTCTTTTATATATTAGAGATGAGTTTGCGTCAATCGCAAGACCAGTTAAAGAGTTAAAACAATTTAAAAAAATCTCACTTAAACCACATGAGTCTAAAGTAGTAGAGTTTAAACTAACAAAAGATGATTTATCATTTTATAACCAAAATTTAAAAAAGATTGTCGAGCCCGGAGACTTTACAATCTTAATTGAAAATTTAGCAACGAAATTTACTTTAAATTAAATCAATTCCAGTAATGTTTAATACTTCAAGAGGAATGTTGTTGATATAGATTAAGCGTTTAAGGTGATTAATTTTAGTGACATATCCATATAAAGTATTAAAATATCCTTGGTTGTAATAAGTAACGATAATTTGGCGGTTCAAATGAATCGCCTCTTTTAATTTTAAGTCCATATAATAAAGGTCTTCATCTGACATAATCGGTTTATTACTTTTATTTAGTTTGTATTTTAAGTTTAAATATAAATCATTAAAATCAGCAAGTCCATCAAATGGTGCCCATTTAATGATTCCACGATCTTGATAACTACTCATGATGACCTCCAATAAATTTATTTCTTTCCTTAATTGTTGAAGCTTCAGTTAAAGAAGAAAGCCGGTTAACTGAGTTTTTTCCAAAATGAAGTTTTAATTCGTCTAAAGCGTGTAGTAATCTTTCTTCTCGTTCAATTTTTTCATAATCTTCAAATAAAGATAACTGGTGAACCGAACTAATTTCACATAAACTAGATATGGAAACACTAACGGCACGAATTGCACTTTCTCCGTCATAATGATCATTGAAAATTGAAAGGGCTAGTTTGAAGATATCGGAAAAAGAAGAACTTGGATTTTCTAGTTGACGTTGGCGGCTAAAACCGCCGCCAACATCTTTAGAATATCTAATGCCAAGAGTTAATGTTTTACCTTCTTTTTTGGCTAGTCTTAATCTTCTAGTGAGTTCGTCAATCATTTCCAAAATAATCGTATATATTTCAGGCACATAATAATCTTCAAATAACACTTGAGAGTTGCCAAAACTTTTACTTTTAGACCTTAATTTATATTTATCTTGAACTAAGCTTGAATCAATTCCGTTAGCGTGATAATATAACTCTTCACCAATTACGCCAAAACGTCTTTTTAACTCATTTACATTATAATTGGCTAAATCACCAACGGTATAGATTCCCATAATATTAAAGTGATGTTCCATCCTCCGCCCAATCCCCCACATCTTTGATAGTGGAGTAACGGGCCAAAGTTTTTCTTTAAAATTATCATAAGTCCATTTAGCGGGTTTTCCTTTTAAATGTTTTCCTTCAATATCTAAAGCTAGTTTGGCTAATAACATATTCGGACCAATCCCGCAACTAACAGGGAGTTTTAATTCGGTGTTAATTTTATTAATAATCATTTCTGCAAGTTCAACATCACTAACTTTGTAGTAATTTAAGTAGTTGGTTACATCTAAAAAAGCCTCATCAATCGAATAGACATATAAATCTTCATCGGCAATAAAACTAAGGTATATTTCAATTAATTTCATTGTATATTCAAGATAAGTTTTCATGCGCGGACGCGCATATATTATTTTATCCTTTAAATGTTCTGGCAATTCAAAGATACGTCCCCTACTTTTGGCCCCTAATAATTTTAAATAAGGGGTAGTTGCAAGGCAAATTGATCCGTCGCCTCTTGATTTATCAGCAACAACTAGCATTGTTTCAAAGGGATCAAGTCCTCTTAGGGCACACTCAACAGAGGCATAGAAACTTTTTAAATCAATACAAATAATATTTCGGTGAATTTGATATTTTTCCATTTTCTTACCTCCGTGTGTGATGTAATTTAACATATTAAAAGTGATAATACAATGAAAGAGATATTGAAAAAAATTTAATTAGATACAATATAAATATTGTATGTTTAAGTTTATAATATAATACAATTGTTGAACTACAAAAACATAGGTTGTATAATTAAATAGATGGGATTTGATGAAATGCCAGAAGTAAAATAGAAGGTTTTAAACAACAAAGGGCGAGAAATAACATGGAAATGACTAAAAAAGAATTAAGAAAATCGTTTGAATATTTAATTTATCGAAAAGAACTAATTTTTTGGGGATTGTTTTGTCTGGGAACATTTTTATTATTGTTAACAATAGGAATAAGCATTCAAGTGTTAGAGATTTTAATTTCCAGTATTCCTATTTTTGTATTGTTTTTTGTCTTTGTCATTTTAAATGGCCGCTTAATGATTAAAATAATAGATGATTGCAAAGATTGGAATTACGGCGAAGCTATTTTAACTAATCCTAAACCAACATTTAATCGCACAGTATATTTTATAGCTGAAATTACGGCAGATGACGACAAAATTCATAAGATAAGTACTAACCCATTTGCCATAAGTACGGTTATTGGATTTTTAAGACCATCATTTTCAGATTTTAATAATAAAAAGGCATTAGTTAAATACAATCTTAAAACAAGAGAAGTATTTGTATTAGAGTTATTGTAGGGATTAACTTTGAAGAAAGCATCAAAAAAATGATATACTAATAAAAGATGGGGAGTGATTTTTATGTTTAATGATATGATTAAAAAACTTAAGGGACAAAACAAAAAAATAGTGTTCACTGAAGGTGAAGATATTAGAGTGTTAACAGCTGCAGCAAGACTAGCAAATGAAGGTGTTTTAATTCCGATAGTATTAGGAAGAAAAGATGTTATTTCTAAGCTGGCAAAAGAAAATAAACTAAACATTTCAAAATTAGAAATTATTCAAATTGATCAGTTTGAAAAAACTGAAGAATTAGTAGAAAGAATGTTTGAGTTAAGAAAAGGTAAAATGACTTTACCAGAAGTTAGACAACTTCTAACTCGTGGTAACTATTTTGGAACGATGTTAGTTGAAAGAGGATACGCTCATGGATTACTAGGTGGAGCGACTTATTCAACTGCTGATACAGTAAGACCGGCACTACAAATTATTAAAACTAAACCTGGATGCAATTTAGTATCAAGTGCGTTTTTAATGAGAAGAGTTAAGGATAACGTAGAAGAAAGATATATTATGGCTGACTGCGCAATTAACTTACATCCAGATGAAAATCAAGTGGTTGAAATTGCACTTGCAAGTGCTGAGACAGCTAAAATCTTTGATATTGATCCAAAAGTAGTCCTACTTTCTTATTCAAGCTACGGCTCAGGTAAGGGGGAAGACGTAGAAAAGATGACTAATGCGGCATGCAGATTAAAAGAAATGAATTTACCTTATCCAGTTGATGGTGAATTACAATTTGACGCAGCATTTTCAATGGATGTGGCTAAAATTAAGGCCCCTACATCTCAAGTAGCGGGACGTGCTAACGTCTTTATTTTCCCAGATATTAATGCTGGTAATATTGGCTATAAGATTGCTCAAAGATTAGGTGATTTTGAAGCCTTAGGACCAATTTTACAAGGATTAAATGCGCCAATTAATGACTTATCAAGAGGTTGTAATACTGAAGAAGTTTACAA
>JAAYXR010000078.1 GCA_012515785.1 Acholeplasmataceae bacterium
AAGAAAATACTTTTGAATATCGTTCAAAAAATCCAGGAGTAATGCACTCATGTGCCCATGATGGTCATACCGCTTATTTAATGGTTTTAGCACAAACTTTAATCGAAATGAAAGATAAATTAGTTGGTAAAATTGTAATTATTCACCAACCGGCTGAAGAAACTCCTCCAGGAGGATCAATTCAAATGATTAAAGATGGAGTTTTAGAGGGAGTTGACAATGTCTTTGGATTACATTTAATGAGCCAAATGGATTTTGGTAAAATCTTTTATCATCAAGGTGAAACCCAACAAGCTAGAGCTAAATTTGATATTAAAATTCAAGGTGTTGGTGGACATGGTTCATCACCTCATGAAGCCAATGATGCGATTGTTTGTGCATCATATATGGTAACTGCCCTACAAACAATTATCTCAAGAAGATTAAATCCTTTTATGTCAGGAGTAGTTACCATCGGATCATTTACCGGTGAAGGATCATTTAATATTATTAAAGACTCAGTGACTCTAACTGGAGATGTTAGAACGATGAGTGAAAAAGCGAAAGTGATGATCGAAGAAGAAGTCAACCGAATTGCTAAAGGAATTGGCGAAGCTTTTAATTGCGGAATTGAAGTTGATTATAAAAATGACTATCCAGTTTTATATAATGACCCTGAATTAACACAGTTTGTTGTTGATACACTTGAAAAAGTTAAAATTGATAATGTTATAGCAGTTGAAGATTCAGGTCCAATGGCACCATCTGAAGACTTTTCTTATTATACTAAAGAAAGACCTTGTGTCTTTTACTATATCGGGGCTAAACCACAAGGTGAAGCTTACCCGCATCACCATCCTAAATTTGACTTTGATGAACGAGCAATGCTAATTGCCGGAAAGTCATTAGGAGCGGTAGTATTAAGTTATTTTAATTTATTAAAATAGGAGAGATTTAGTTGCAAGTAGTTAATGATATTAAAAAAACTAAAGAACAACAAATTTTTGATATCGCTCTTTTAGCTGGAACAATTTTAATGACTAGTGGAGCCGAATCATATCGTGTTGAAGATGCTGTCGAAAGAATCTTATCTTTAAGTGAGCACAAAGAACGCGATGCACTGGCTTTACTAACAAGCTTAACTGTTACTTTAAAATTAACAGACGGAACGACTCTTACTACAACTAAGAGAATTAAATCAAATAACGTTGATTTACATAAAATAGATGTGACTAATGATATTTCTAGAAAACTTGCATCTAATACAATTGAATTAGAAAAAGCTTACCAAATATTAAGAGAATTAGATCAAGAAAAACAACCCCTGATAAGAAATATGTTATTTAAAATCTTAATTGGGGCTTTCTTTACGTTAATGGTTAGTGGTAATTGGATTTCAATTTTATTTTCAGCATTAGCTGTAGTTTTAACACTAGTAGTTGATTATTTAATGAGTAAAGTTAAACTAGCGAGTTTCGTTAATGTTTTACTTCAAGCTTTTGTGGCCGCCCTTTTTACAGGGCTAATGGCTAAGCTGATTAAAGACATTCAAATCTCAAAAGTTTTAACTGGAGCCTTAATGGTCTTATTTCCGGGAACCACACTTACTAACGCCATTAGAGATGTTATTAATGGTGATTATATTACTGGTGCCGGTAATATCTTAAGTACTTTAATGACGGCATCAGCACTAGCAATCGGTGTTGGACTTGCGCTTGCGATTACGGGGGTGAGTTACTAATGCCTTTCGTTTTATCAATTATCGGTGCTATTGGCGCGGTTATCTTTGTCTCTTTAATCTTTGGAGTTAAAGGACGAGTTGTTATCTTTAATGGTATTTTAGGTGGATTGGGGTGGATGGTTTATAAACTAATC
>JAAYXR010000079.1 GCA_012515785.1 Acholeplasmataceae bacterium
AATCTCCTGGCATTTTCGTTAACATCGAACCTTTCCCGTGAACAACTTCATCGTGTGAGTACGGAAGAATAAACTGTTCAGAAAACGCATAAGTAGTTCCAAACGTAATATTATGGTGATGCCACTTACGATATATTGGATCTTTTTTGAAATAGTTTAATGTGTCATTCATAAAGCCCATATTCCATTTATAGTTAAATCCAACACCGCCAGCATCAACTGGCTTAGTAACATCAGGATGAGCACTTGAGTCTTCGGCCATAAATAAGAGTCTATCATCTAAACCAAATAAGTGATGTGATAATTGCTTTAGAAAATCAATTGCTGGTTTGTTTTCTCCGTGTTCTGGGTTTCCATGATGATGATATAAGTTTGAGACTGCATCAATTCTAAATCCATCAATATGGAAATATTTCACCCAAAATGATAAGGCCGATAACATAAAACTCTTAGTTGCCCCTTTAGAAAAATCTAAATTAGCCGTTCCCCAAACGATATTTTCTCTTTGAAAATCATCTTCAATTTCATAAAGCGGTGTGCCATCAAAGAAGTATAGTCCGTGTTCATCACGATTAATATGACCTAATACCCAGTCAATTAAAACTCCGATACCCGCTTGATGTAATCGATCAATTAAATACATTAAATCTTTAGGAACACCATAGCGTGAGGTTGCGGCAAAAAATCCAGTTCCTTGATAGCCCCATGAATCATCTAGTGGATGTTCATAAACTGGTAGGAACTCAACATGGGTGAAGTTGTTGTCTTTTAGATAACGAATTAAATCTTCAACTAATTCATTATACTTAATAAACTGCCCATATTTTCTTTTCCATGATCCAAGATGCATTTCATAAATTAAGACTGGCTTATCATATGGTTTTGGTTTGGTATACATCCAAACATCATCATGCCATTCATAGCCTTCAATATCATAAACTTTTGAAGCATTTGCTGGTCTTACTTCACTAAAATGAGCATATGGATCGGCTTTATATAAAACTCTTCCATCTTGAGTATATACTTCATATTTGTAGGTATTCCACTCTAAATTTTCTGGAATTTCAATTGACCATACTCCGTATGGATCAATTTTGGTAAGTTCATGTTTCCACCCTTCAAAGTTGTTATATGAACAAATTAGTTTAATGGCTTTCGCGTTTGGTGCATAAACTGTAAATCTCGTAGCGATAATCTTACCTTTTTTATCTCTAATTAAATGAGAACCAAATAAACGATAAGCGTCAGCTAATTTACCTTGATCAAAAAAATATAAATCTTCTTTTGATGGGTACCATTTCATTAATATCCTTCCTCTACTTTCTTAATATTTTCTAAACGATAACCTTTACGTAAAAGTTTATGTCTAATCTCAATTTTAATTTCATAATCACTTTTGTTAAGTGATTTAGAACGAAGTAATAGTTTTTGATAATCTTTTTTTAAATTATCAAATTCATCGTAATTCACTTCATCTAATAAATTTGATAATAATTCGTTAATTAATGAAAGATTAAATCCTTTCATATAATATTTTCTAGTTAATTTTTGTTTGTGGTTATAAATTGATGAAGAAATTTTAAGTAAATCTTTTTCTAGTAGACTTTGAAGTATTTCCGCTTCATCAATTTCGCTAACTAATTCTTTAACTATTCGGTAATTAACACCATCTTCTAGTAGTTTGTTTTCTAGTTTTAGTGGTCCAAATGAATACATCTTTAAATTAATATAATTTTTCGCATATTCATAATCATCTAAATATTTTAATTCAGTTAATCGCTTGATTACTTTTTTTAAAGTAATTTGGTCAATTCCTTTAGTTTCTAAATAGTTTTCTAACATTTTCTGTGATTGCATCTTAGAAAGACGTTTTAACGCTAGTTTATAGTAAAAGTAATAATTATTTTCTGAAATTATTTCTTTTACTAAAAGATTTTCATCTTCATAATATAATTTAAATTTTTGGACAACTTCTATTTCTAATTTAATTTTCTTTTCATCATTAACTAAATAATAATTGTCCTTTTCTTTTAGTAACTTCATGCTAGTAACGCTTGAATTTGATTATCATATGTATGATCTTCAAGTTTATTAATATAATCGGTATACATCGCCTGACTAGTTTTTAAATTATAGATTCCACTTTGATATAGTCCTTTATCTTGTTGGAATTGTTTGATGGCATCTCTAGTGGCAATATCCATATAACCATCTTCTCTTAAATTTAAAAGCGGATAGCATAAATTTAAATATTTTTGGGCTGAAGCTAATCCCATATTAACTTCATCTACATTAACATCTTTGGTATAAAACGGAATATCTAATAATAGTATTCCTTCTGGTAAGATTTCAGTAACCGGAATTGGATTTGTTTCATTATCCATTACTAAACCTTCACCATAAAACCAATACCCTTCTGTATATTTAAGTGATAAAATTAATTGTTCAGAAACTGGAATGTTAGCTGTTTTTTGATATACATTTTTCCCAAATGTTTTCGTACCAAATACTTCATAGCCGCCAAAATAGTGTAAAGCCGCCGCTAACATTTCTGAAGCTGATGCCGTCTCTCCATTTACTAAAACCTTAATGTTGTATGGTTTCTTTTCCGCTAAGCCGCCACCATAATAATATATTTTACCTGACTTTTCAGCTTTAATCCCAATGACTTTTTCATGATTTGAAGTAATAAATAACTTCATAATTGGAACGATAGTTGTTAAATAACCACCTGGATTATCTCTTAAATCGATAATTAAGGTTTGATTTGGAGTTAATCTTGCTTCAAGTATATTTAAGTGTTCCTCAAAAACTAATGCCGTTTTTTCTTCAAATTGATGAATTTTAATATATCCATATGTCGCGGTAGTATCATCTTTATTACTGGTAACGGTTGGTCTTGGAAATCTTTCGTATGTAACTTGAATAACACGAGTATAGTCATCTAATCCTTTAACAATTAAAACTCTTTGTTGACCAGCTATCCCTTTTACATATTGAACAGCTTCTGTTTGCGGCATTTTTTGATCAGCAAAGATAATATCTCTGCCTTGAACACGAGCACCAATAATTTTATCGCCTGGATAAATAAAAGCTCTTTCAGCTGGAGAATTTCTCATAACTGATTGAATCTTCATCGCATAATCTTCATAAATAAATGATACTCCTAAACCTTCAAAATGTTCCTCATCATAATCAGTAATATTTGAATTGGATAAACCTGGTGATACAGCAAGTAAACTAACTTGAGTATAAGGATCACCTAATGATTCAACTAAACTAGTTAGTTGGTAATAAAAAGCTTCTTCTTTATTAATTTCTTTATAGTAGTTTTCTTCTAAAAACTTATATAAATCAGCGTACGCTTTTTGTTCTAGCGTTTGTGTGGAGTCATCATTATCACGAGAACCATTATTAATTATAAGTCTTGGAGCTAAGAATGGATCAATACAACCCGCTAAACCTAAAGCTAATGATAATATGAATACGACTAAAAAGATTGATTTCGCAATCCTCTTGATTATTCCTTTTTTATTATAATTTTGATTTTCCATCATTATTCCTCCGGTATTTCAAATCCATAACCAACTACTTCTCTTGTTTCGACAATAAAAGTGAAAGCTTTGGGATCATGTCTTAAGACATAATCTTTTAAATCAAATGTTTGGTTACGGGCGATTGTACAAATAATTAACGAACGTTCTTTATCTGTATATCCGCCAGTAACTCTAACCTTAGTTAACCCACGATCTAAATCATTAATAATCGCATTTTTAACTTTTTCTTCATATGCTGGACTAGTAATAATAAACGCAGTAAATCCTGAACGACCATTAAAGATAATTTTATCAACAACTAATCCAATTAAGAATACTGAAAGTACTCCGTATAAAACAACTTCAACATTGAATGCTAGCAATCCTAAGATGACAATAATACCGTCAGTTAAATATATCGCTACTGAATAAGGCACTTTTAAATATTTATTAATAATCTTTTGAACAATATCCATCCCACCGGTTGTCGTATTATTATTAAATACCATCCCTAATCCCAGCCCAACTATAAGTGCCCCAAATAAAGCAGC
>JAAYXR010000080.1 GCA_012515785.1 Acholeplasmataceae bacterium
AGGATATTATGGATATTAAAAGACTTTTTATCATTTCCGGTCCAGCCTCAGTTGGTAAAACAACAGTTTCAAGAATTTTAGGACATCATTTAACTGAAAAAACTGCGATCGTTGATGGCGATGACATTTTAAGGTTTCAATTAGTAGGTGGAAACATTAATGACTTTTTCTTAAAAAACGCAAAATCAATTATTCAAAACTTCTTAAAAAATGGAGTAGACGTTGTATTTTCACACTCAGTTCTACCAGAAGAAATTGATGAATTAGTTGATGGTTTAGATCAAGAAGAAGTTAAAGTAGTGTATTTGACTGCGGGATTAAAAACATTACAACTACGTAATCAAACTAGACCAACTGATGGTCAAACACGCTTAGATTTAGAGCAAGAATTATGTCGTTTTGATAATGCTAAAATTGATCCTAAATACATCTTAGACAATTCAAAATATTCATTAAGTGAAACCGCTAGAATCATTATCGAAGAAGAACGCTTTATTTTAAAATAAAAAATAAAAAACCTAAGAAGCTCTTAATTAAGACCTTTTCTTAGGTTTTTTTCTTATGAATCTTAATTTAAAAATTAAATACTTTCTCTAAATAATCAACGATACCATCATCTTGGTTAGTTAAATAAGTTTGATATTTAGTAGCTGATTCTAATCCATTTCTCGCATTTAACATTGAAACACCATGACCAACAGTTTGTAACATATCAAAATCATTTAAGTCATCACCAAATGCGATTGTAAAATCACGGTTAACTCGAAACATATCAATAATCATATTAATCGCATTACCTTTAGTGTTTTCAATGACGTATACCTCATATAATGAAATGCCATCTTTCGTGCCCCATAAACGATAAGTAATTTTTTTGAAATGCTTAGTAATGATAGTTTCAAAATACGTTTGGTGTTCATCTAATAAAGTAAAGATAATTCCTGTAGGTGCCGCATTTACTTGATCAAAATCGCATAAGACGATATCTTCCTTTTTAGTGACATGAAATAACCAACTTAATCGTTCATCATAATTGTAAATATATACTTTTTCATCAACATTATATAGGGCCGAGATTGTAATATGTTTTACCAATCTAAAGAGTTTATGTGAATCTTCTAAAGTCATATTTAATTTTATTTCTTTAAAGTTAGGATCACTTGGATTAGAAATATAGGCTCCGTTATCAGTAATAAGCGGCCCTTTTAAATTTAGTTCATGATAAAAATTAATTGCTCCAACAAAGGGTCTACCAGTAGTAATAATAACCTCATGGCCTTTACCAGTTAGATAATTTACATATTCAATCGTTCTTTTTGATAAATTGCCGCGTCTATCTAATAAAGAACCATCCAAATCAAAAAAGAAGTAATATTTCATAAAACACCTCATAGAGTATTATCTCATAATAAAGATTGAAAATGCAAATTATATTGTTTTTATAGATTTTTCCCCATTATTTCCTTATGTGTCAAATATTATAAACCATGTTATAATATTATAAAGGGGTAAATGTATGCTAATTTTATTTAATATTGTTGACCATTTAAAACTTCCAACCATTATCGCTTTTTTCTCAGGGATTATTATGGGATTTTTCCTTTTATTCCTTTTATACCTGCTTGCGGTATTAAAGGGTATGAATAAAGAGATGAAAAGTAAAAAAGTTGAAGAATCAGATGTTGATATCAATGAAATTTACTGGTTAATTGGAGATTCCAAAAATAGATTTAAAATATTAGAAAAAGAGAAAAAACAATCAACTATTAAAAATGTTTATGATATTAGTAATGAACTAGCCCATAATATTGCTAGTAAATTTAACCCAACAAGTAAAAAACCACTTCAAGAATTAACTATTGATGAATCATTAGTCTTAGTTCGTTACATTAGTAACCGAATTGATGAATTATTAAGTTCTAAAATTTTAAAATTATTTCGTGGAATGACAATTAAGAAAATTTTAGAAATTAAAAATACTGGCCAAAAGATAACCGAATCTAAAATTTATAAAACCGCTGCTGGAGCTAAATTAGGTAAAATGATGCAAGCTTTAAAAGTAGTTAATCCATTTTATTGGATAAAGAAAGGTACAGTTGATCAAGCTATTAAAATTATTTTACGAAAAATATCATTAAATAGTATTCAAATTGTTGGTGAAGAAACCTATAAGATATATAGTAAACAAATTTTTGAAAGTCCAGTGGATCCAGAACTTTCAATGGAAGAATTAGAAGAATATATTGAAACTGAGGAGGAAGAAGAAAATGCAAAGAAGAAAAAAAGAACCAAGTAATAAATATGAAAGTAAAAAATCAATCTTTGTTATTCCTCAAATTGTTAAAATTGCAGGATTAAGAACCGATACCAAATTTAAGCCAACTAAACCAGTATCTCCTATTTGGGGAAGAAAAGTTGTTGACGTTTTTGTCCCTGAAGTTAAAGTTGTGGAAACGGGGGATGTTGATACTCGCTATGATACTTTTCGCGATGAAAAAGCGCGAAAGATTTCATCTGATGAAAGATCAAAATATAGCGAATTTACTAATATTGTTACGGATGAATCAAGAGAACAATTTTTAGGAAGTCCAGTTCATACTCCACAAGAAGAAAAAGTAAAAGCACAAACTAAGGAAGAAACGATTATTAAACCGATTGGAGTTTTTAAGGGAGCAACTAAACCAAAATCTTCAAGTGCTTTTTATGATGATCATAAAGAAGAAAAACTTAAAACCGTTAATTATGAACCATACAAACCAGCAGAACCAGAACCAGAAATTCCTAAAGTTCCTGAACTGGATGAATTTGATATTTACCATACTCCTACGACTTATTCAGTTGAAGAAGCCTTAGAAATGGAACAAAAACTTCAAACTTTTGAAGAACCTAAAGTTGAAATTCCTGTTCATGAAGATGTTAAAGAAGAGTCTGAAGCAAAACAACATTTAAAATCTGATTATAAAATGCCAAGTGTTAAAATGTTTTCTAAAAAGGACTTAGAACTTGATGATCAACCAGAATGGTTATTAAAACAAGTTGAAGTTATTAATTCCACTTTAGCGCAATTTACAATTGATGGAAGAGTTGTTAATACGAAAAAGGGACCAACCGTTACTCGTTATGAAATTGAACTTGAAGCGGGAGTTAACGTTAAACGAGTTAACTCAATTGAAGATAATTTGATGATGAATTTAGCAGCGTCTTCAATTAGAATTGAAGCTCCGATTCCAGGTAAACCATATGTTGGTCTTGAAGTTCCAAACGAAGTTCCAGAAATTGTTAAGTTTGGTAATGTAGTTGATACTCCAGAATTTACTGATTATCCAGATAAACCATTAAGAGTTGCCCTTGGGGTTGATATTGATGGTGAAAATATTTATACTGATATTCAAAAAATGCCGCATGGTTTAATTGCAGGCGCGACTAATAGTGGTAAAAGTGTTTGTGTTAATACAATCTTAGTTAGTTTATTACTTAAAAATAGTCCAGAAGATTTAAGATTGATCTTAATCGATCCAAAGATGGTTGAATTGCAACCATATAATCATTTACCACATTTAATTACTCCAGTAATTACTGATGCTAAGATGGCAGCAACAGCCCTTAAATGGGTGGTTGAAGAGATGGAGAAGCGTTTCAGAACTTTTGCTGAAAATCGTAGTCGTGATATTCAATCATATAATCGAAACCTGTTAAATGGCTTTGCTGAGGGCGAGAAAATGCCTTATATTGTTATTGTAATTGATGAGTTAGCTGATTTAATGGTTGTTGCCGCTCAAGATGTTGAAAACTCAATTCAAAGAATTACACAAAAGGCAAGAGCTGCTGGAATTCACTTACTAGTTGCCACGCAAAGACCAACCACTGACGTTGTTAAAGGTACAATTAAAGCTAATATTCCAACTAGAATTGCTTTTAGAGTGGCGGGGTTTGTTGATTCAGTAACAATCTTAGATGAAAAAGGCGCTGAAAGCTTACTTGGTAAAGGGGATATGTTATTTAAAGAAACTGACCAAATTATTCGTCTGCAAGGAGCATGGATTCCAGATAGCGAAATTTATCAAGTAACAGATTTTATTCGTAAACATAGTGAACCAAACTATGTCTTCCAACATGAAGAATTACAACAAAAAGCTAGAGTGATGATGGATCTTTCTGATGATTTATTTGTTCCAGTTGCCAGATTTGTCGTTGAGGAACAACGTTGTTCAATCAATAGTATTCAAAAAGAATTTTCAATCGGATTTAACCGAGCTCAAATGCTAGTTGAAGCCTTAGAAAATAACCGAATCGTATCTGAAGCTCAAGGAACGGTTGCTAGAGAAGTATTAATCAAAACAATTGCTGATTTAGAGGAAGTATTGAAAAACATATGACATATTTAACTAAAGAAAAATCATATCAGTATGCTTTTACTGGTATGATTCTCTTTATCACTAACATTTTAATGCTAATTATTACTTATAATAATCCACTGAAAATTAATTGGTTACTAATTACATATATTATCATCTCATTAATTTCAATGGTATTTTTAGGTTATGTTTTTATAAAAAATAATATTTTGAATGAAGATATAAAAACAAGTTCAAAAACATATAAAATATTTGATTATATTGGGCCACTGATGGTTATGCTTTCTATTTTCTTTATGATTTTTGGTAATATCATTGGTACTGGAGAGGTTGATGGTATTTCCATGGATCCAACCTTACACACCGGTCAAGATATTTTAATTTATAAATATAGCTACAAGCCAAAAAGAAACGATATTATCATTATTCAAACTAAAACAACCGGTAAAGATAGATTTATTATTAAAAGAACTGTGGCTGTACCTGGAGATAAAATTAGATTTTATGAGTCAGCTCCAGGATATGGATTTATTTTTATTAATGATGAAATGTATAAAAATCAATTTTTGGAAAAAGGAACGCCAACTGTATTTACTAGAGCTGAATATGAAAAAATGGTGGAACATGAATTTACTGATGGTCTTACTTTAGATGAAGTGACACTTTCAGAAGGTTATTATATCGCATTAGGCGATAATTTTAAATGGTCTGTAGATTCAAGAGATTATGGGGCTTTTCATATTTCTAATATTGGTGGTAAATTAATTTTTAAGTTTGGAGGCGAATAGGATGAGTAATATTAACTGGTATCCGGGTCATATGGCAAAATCTTTTCGTGAACTCGAAAAACATTTAAAATTGGTTGATATTGTCATGATTTTACTTGATGCGAGAATCCCAAAATCAAGTATGAACCCTGAAATATTAAAACGTGTTAAACATAAACCAACTTTAATTTTACTTAACAAAAGTGATTTAGCTGATAAAAAGATATTAGCTGAGTGGGAAAATTACTACAAAAAAGAAGGGTTTTATACCTTACAAATTAATGCTACTGATAAAAAAGGGTTATCTCGAATATATCCTTTAGTGAAAAATGTTATCTTACATGACAAAGTTGAAAAAATTTTATCAAAGGGACGTCAACTTACTCCTTTTAAGACAATGATCTTAGGAATTCCTAATGTTGGTAAGTCGACTTTAATTAATAATTTAGGAACTCGCTCGAGTGCAACAGTGGAAAATAGACCGGGAGTCACTCGAAAATTAGACTGGTACCGACTCTCTGATGAGTTTGAATTATTAGATACCCCAGGCGTATTATGGCCTAAATTTGATCAAATTACTGGATATAACTTAGCGATCACTGGAGCGATTAGAGATGATATTTTACCAATGGATAATGTTGTTATTTATTGTTTAGAGTATTTATCGAAAAACTATCCAAAAGAATTAAAAACAAGATATCGATTAGATGTATTATCTACTCCAGTTCGAATTTTAGAACAAATTGGACGTTCACACGGGGCATTGTTACCTGGTAATGAAATTGATTATGACAGAGTATATAGTATTATTTTAAAAGATATTCGTCAAAATCGTTTAGGAGGTCTATCTTTTGAAAGGCCATGACCACAATTTAAAACAAAAATATAATGTTAATTTAATATGTGGTGTTGATGAGGCAGGGCGCGGTCCACTAGCGGGACCAGTTGTCGCTGCTGCAGTCATTATTGATTATCATGATGAGTTGTTGTTAGTTAATGATTCTAAAAAGTTAACTAAAAAGAAACGGGAAGAGTTAGCGGTATTAATCAAAAAACATGCTAAGTCAATTGGAATTGGCATGTGTACTCCCGAAGAAATTGATAAATATAATATTAAAGTAGCAAGCGAAATGGCAATGGAGCGGGCAGTATCAAAGTTAGATGTTACTCCAGAGATATTATTAATTGATTTTGTTTCGATTGATTCTAAGATTAAACAAATATCGATTACTAAAGGAGATATGATTAGTTTTAGTATCGCCTGTGCATCAATAATTGCTAAAACATACCGCGATGAGTTAATGCTAGCATATGATAAAAAGTATCCCAAATACGAATTTTCGCGCCATATGGGATATCCAACCAAAAGACATATTGAACTAATTAAAAAATATGGTGTATCAAAAATTCACCGCAAGACATTTAAACCAATTAAAAATATCTTAGAAAAGAGAGATGAATA
>JAAYXR010000081.1 GCA_012515785.1 Acholeplasmataceae bacterium
AGTAATTCTTCATAAACTTCAATTTTAATATGATTTGGTGCTTGTGAATTCACAAGTTCAATCATTAAATCAGTATATGGTTCATTTAAAATCTTAGCTAATTTAATTTCATCAAGAATAATTAAATAATCATCTAAAATTGGTCCGTATTTTTTTCTTTCTTCTAAGTAGTAAGTTAAACGATCATAATCTTTTTCAATTAAAGAGGCGTCAAATAGATATTTTAATAACTTAGAATAGTTCTTCGAGTCTTCATCAGCAAAATTAGTTAAAAAGTCTTCACCTTCGGTAATGACATTTTTTGATAAACCTAAGAAAAGTTCAACTTCAAGCATCTTTAAAAAGACTAACTCATAGTCAGTTTTAGTTAATGGAGTTTGAAGATAACTTTTAATAATCGATAAACTCGCTTCATTTTTTTCTAGCGATAAAATATCTAATGTGTTCATAACTATCCTTTCAAAATTTTAAAATGATACTTAGCTTCCTTTAAATAATTTTGGGCAATTACTTTAAAATCTAAATTTAGTTTTTGACTCAGTCCAATATCGTCTTTATATAGTGCCACATGATACCACATTAAAACTTGTTGGAGTCTGTAGAATCTAATTCTAAAATATTCTTCATCAGTTGGTTTTCTCTTTAAGTAAACCGGAAGTAAATTAATCGCGTCGTTGAAATCATTTTGTCCAAAAACTGATACATCGTATAATGGATCGTTTTGGCCACTAAATTCCCAGTCTAATAAATATAGTTTATCTTTACCAATTACGAAATTAGATCTTTGACCATCACCATGAGTAAAGACAAACGGAATGTTTTGATAGTGTTTTAAATAATAATCCTTCCACCACTTTTTAATTTCTTCATACTCTTTGTCATAGTTTTTAGAATAACTTTGATATTTCTCAATTCGACCGATTGGATCAAAATCTCCGTAAGCTTTAAGATTACTATTATGAACTAATCTTAAAACTTTTGCTACTTCTTCATAATATTTCTTGACGTTTTCAGAAGTTATATATTCACCTTTGATGTATTTAGAAACTTTAACTCCAGTTTTTACATTAAAATATACAGTCTCATTAACAATCCCTAGTTTAGTTGCTTCTTTAAGATTGTGTTCTTCAGCCTTTCGATCGACAAATATTTCCGCTCCTTCACCTAAAATTCTAATGGTATACCAATTATCATCATATGAAATAACATATGTATAATTACTCATACCACCTAAGAGGCGGTACTCAATTTTTATTTTATCTGGTGATGTTTTGAAAACATCAGCCGCTACATTCTTTATTTTATTTTCCATCTTGCATTTCCTTTATCTCGATTTTATCATTTTCGATTACGGCATAAGTATTGCCATATCTAAGTGATCCAGGATTGATATATGTAATATTATTTACTTTTTCAATTCTTGGAATATGTGTATGACCATAAATTAAATAGTCAGCTCTTAAATTATTAGCCACACTTTCAATTAAGTCAAAACCGTATTTAACATTTTGAGTATGTCCGTGAACAATAATGATTTTACCTAAAGAATTTTCAACAACTCTAATTGGTGGCAGTTGCGAAAAAAAGTCGGTATTTCCCTTTACTGAGATAATTTGCATCATTTTCAAATTATCGACATGGAGATTAGAATCCCCAGCATCTAAATGCAAATCAAAAGTTTCAATTTCTCTTAATCGTATTAATTTGTCCAAATCTCCGTGAATATCACTCGTTATTAATACTTTCATTTTTCTCCATATATTCTTTAAACTTAATCAAAACTTTAGCTCGATGTGAGTGTCTATTTTTATAATCAGCACCTAATTCCGCTAAAGTTTTATTTTCACTTTCAATTAAGAAAATTGGATCATATCCAAATCCTTCATCGCCTTTAATTTCTTCGGCAATTTTTCCTTCAATAATTCCTTCAAAAGTAATAGTTTTTCCATCAGCATTAACATAAGTTAAAGCACAACGAAATCTAGCTTTTCGATTTTTTTTATTAGTAAGATTTCTTAAAACTAATAAATTATTTTCATGATCTCCCTTACCACTATAACGTTTAGATAAAATTCCAGGAGCATTACCTAAAACTTCTATTTCTAAACCAGAATCATCAGCTAATGTTGGGATCTTATGTTTATTAAAATAATGTTTAGCTTTTAAAAGTGAATTAGCTTCAAAAGTATCTCCGTTTTCTTCAATATCTTCAAAATCATTTAAATCTTTCAAAGATAAAAAGTTATAGTCAGGAAGTATGTTTTTAAATTCTTTAATTTTATTTTGATTGCCAGAAGCAATTAAAATAGTTTTATTCACTCAATGTTTCCTCAAATCTACCAATCTTATCGTGTTTACCAATTACTAAAATGATGTCCCCATGTTTTAAAGTGTCAACACCTTTTGGAATAAATGATTGGTCATCACGTTTAATAGTGACGATGTTAACATTGTATTTATTTCTTAAATCAAGTTCAATTAATGTTTTACCAACATACTTAGTTCCGTTAACTTTTAATTCATAAACTCCAACTTCTTCATCAACCATATAATAGTCCAAAATATTTGAGCTAATTAATTTTCTTGCGATTCTCTTACCAGTAATTTGGTTAGGGAATATGGCAAAACTCGCTCCCACTTTATAAGCGATTCGTTCTTGATATTCACTTTCCACCTTAACAGTAATTTGTGGAACTCCTAAATCATGTAACATTAAAGTAGTTAAAATTGCATCTTCAAAATTTTCTAAAGAGATTATCGCATGATCAGCATGCGGTAATCCTAAATCTTTTAAAACTGATTCGCTAGTGACATCTCCATATGCCGAATAATTAACGATATCAATAACTGGATTTAATTTTTCCTTGACAAAATCGACTGCCGTAACATTACAGCCTAATTTAACTAATTCTTCAGTGATTGCAATCCCAAAAGAATCAATTCCGATAACAACAAATGATTTCTTCTTCATAAGCCACCTCTTATTAATTTTACCATAATTTATACATGAATGTATAACTTATAGTATAATATTTATGTTATTAAGGAGGTTTTTATGAAAGATTTTGATGAAAAAGAAAAGACAAATGAACCATATGAAGATTTCAAGGACCTATTTCCAGAAAAAGCTTTAGAGGAACAACAAAAAGAACAAGAAAACGCATTTAGAAAGAAAATGCTACCTAGATATATCATTTCGCTTCCAGTATATTTTATTGGACAAATAATATTATCGACCATTATTGTCGTGTTATTGATGTTAATCCCAAATACAATGGTTAAAGTGTCACCTGAGGAATCGGTAATTATTGATGTTGTAACTGATTCTGATGGGATAGCATTTATCAAAAAAGAGGTTTATAATAATTTCAGTGACAAATATGGTAAATATTTAGAAACTGCTAATTTTAATTTAGAGTATCTTGCAATTGTTAATGCTTATAACTACGAAGTATTTAAAAAAGATTGGTTAATTGAAGATGAAAATCAAAACTTAATCGTTAATCCCGAAGTAATGATGGAATTTATCAATGGTAATCGAACAAAATGGGATGAAAAACGTTTAATTAATCTTTATATAACGAGTGAAGAATATGGAGCTAGGTTAGCATGGATTCCTGATTACTCAAAACTAAACTATACTGAGCATTCTAAACCAACCGATGACTTATCACCAGGAGCAAAAAACGTATCTCAATTCCTTATTTATGTGGCATTGACATTAGCGATTGTACCACTTCTACTACCTAATTTAAAAGAAGACTTCAAGGCCTTCAAAAACAAAGATACTACCGTAATGATTGGTGTTCTCGCTGGATTTGGATTTATGTTTGGTGCAGCAATTGCAGCTAATGCCGTTCAAAATTTATTAGGATTAATTTTTCAAATTCCAGGTGGGGAAGCAATCAACCAACTATCAATTGAACTCTTACTAAAAAGCCCAGGCGCACCATTGATGATTTTATCGTCAATAATATTAGCACCAATTGTCGAGGAATTAATATTTAGGAAAGTCATATTTGAGTTAGCTAGAAACAAATGGGTCGCACTTTCAATATCATCGCTTGCCTTTGGATTAGTACACGTTTCAAATGAATTATTTAGTCTAACTGGCTTTGGACATTTCTTATATGTATTTGTTCCTTATCTATTATTAGGCGCCGGATTCTCGGCAACTTATATCGTCTATAAACGTAACGTTATTACTACAATCGGAGCCCATATGCTTTGGAATATCTTTGCGGTTGTAGCCTCTTTTTTACAAATTTAGCATAATTATTTAAAAGGTCGAATAATGCTTTGTAAAGGTATTATCGACCTTTTTTATTTATGTTAAAAATAAAAAAATCCGCATTTAAAAATGCGGATTTTATTGATTCTTATCTTAATTAAAATTATAATTCATTAAGGATTTGAACTGCAGATTTCATGCGATATTCTTTTGCATAATCCAATGCAGTTTTTCCTAATTTGTTAGGTCTTAATCTAGTGTGAGCTAAAGCTAAAACTCTTATCTCATGGTAATCTCGATTTAATACTGCTAAAGTTAAGGCCTGGCTTTTCTTATGCTCTTGATAGAAAGGTTGATATTGAGTTTCCTCTAAATAATTTCTAATTTCATCACGGTCATGAATAATTGCAATATCGTGAGGAGTTTCAAAACGACGATTTTTAATATCAATAAACGCTCCTTCTTTAACTAAGAATTTAACTATTTCATAGTTATTATTCTTTACTGATGAGAAAATTGGTGTTTCATATTGATCATTTAATGCATTTACGTCTAAACCTTTTTCAACTAAGAATTTAACCATTGGAAGACTACTAGTTCTAGTTGCAAAGTGAAGTAATGTATTACCATATTCATCTCTTACAAAATAAGACCCATTAGTTAATTCGATGATTTTAGGAACAAGTTCTACTTGTCCTCCCAAAATTGCATAATGAATCAACTGTCTATCATCAGATGCTTTTTTAGTTAAAATTGTTTGTGCTTCAACTAAAAGTTTAATCATATCCCAATCGCCACGATGAGCCGCAATATGAATAGGAAGTTCATAACGACGGTTAGCGATATTAGGATTAGCTCCATGCGTGATTAAAAGCTTAGCAATATCTAAGTTTGATCGTCTTACACTTTCAAAAAGCGCGGTTTCACCCGAATCATCAATAGCATTAACATTGATTCCTTCTTTAATTAACCACAAGACAGTTTCTTTAGAATCACCAATAATTGCATGGTGTAATAGCGTTCTACGTTTATGATCTAATATATTAACATCGGTAACTTCATTTTTTAACATGTCAAGTTGGTTTTGTAATGCAAATTCAAATAATTTCATCATACTATCACCAACTATAGTTTAACATAAGAGATATGAAAAGTTTTCCACACGATTTGTGGAAAAGTAAGCCAAATTCCACTATTTTTGGGGGTAAAATCGTATTTTTCCATGAAAAAACGCCTTGCGGCGTTCTTATCAATTATTTTTTGACTGCTTCTTTTAGTAATTTACCAGCTCTAAATGCTGGTGTATCTTGTGCAGGTACTACAATGCGTTCTCCAGTTCTTGGATCAACACCACTTCTTTGAACGCGATGGCGGATTTCAAATGTTCCAAATCCTGTAATAACTACTTTTTCTCTTCTTTGACCTAATGTTTCAGCAACAATGCCAGTAAATGCGTCTAGTACGTCTCCAGCTACCTTTTGAGTAACTCCAGCTCTTTCAGCCATTAATACGACTAATTCAGTTTTATTCATAATATTTCCTCCTTATGATTAATCCTTATCGGATTAATTAATTAGATTATACCATTTAATTCGGTATATTTCAAGCCTTTTTTTATTTACATCGCTTGATAATCAATTTAAAACGACTTTTCTTCTCTTAATTCTCTGGTTAATAGCAAAGTTATAGCTTCTTTAATGTCTAATTTGTCAAATAAAACGTGGTAAGCTGATGAAATAATTGGAAGATCTAAATTTTTACTTAGCGCCATTTCATGAAAGGCCATAATGGACCTTACACCCTCAATTGTCTGGGTTGCTTCACCTAAAACTTGATCTAATGGTACACCTTCTCCGATTCTTTTTCCAGCTTGGAAATTTCTTGAATTTTCTGAAGAAGCTGTAACAATTAAGTCTCCTACACCAGTTAAACCAAAGGCAGTTTCTCGATCTCCGCCCATAATTTCGACTAATTTAACAATTTCAACTACGCCCCGAGTTATTAGCGCCGCTCTTGCGTTTTCTCCCATGTTTAACCCAGTTGCTGCACCACTTACGATAGAAATTGCGTTTTTAGCAGCTCC
>JAAYXR010000082.1 GCA_012515785.1 Acholeplasmataceae bacterium
TCATATTTAAAATCATTTCGTTTAGCTTTAAAAGAAAAAGCTGGAGTTTAAAAAATAAAAGTCGCACTTCCAAAATTGGGAGTGCTTTTTTTCTTTTTTGCAACTTACGTATTAATTTTTGTAAGTTGCGGGAAAAATAAACCAAATAGTTTGGAATTCTATATAATAGAAGTGACAAAAAAGTTTAACTTTAAAACCTAAAAGGAGGGAATATATATGTTAGCTTTCTATATTACAGTCGGAGTCTTAGCTTTAATATTTTTTGGATTCCTATTAGTAAGATTAATTTGGAATATTCGGTTAAATCAATATCAAAAGAAAAGCGGGCTTGAAAGATCGAAACTAAATCGGATGCATTTAAGATCAAATATTGTTTCAATGTCACTTTTATTATTAGTTGGAACTTTATCCATTGTTGGTGGAACCACGATTGCTAATAAACCAAAACCAGTATCTGAACGATTTACGGCAGTAGTGATTGACGGGGTGAAATACGAAAACGCTAAAACAGTTGGAAGTAAAGAAAAATTAGAAAGTATTTTAGCTTCAATTCAAAGTAATTACAGAAACAGTGGATATCGTGGTGGTAATAGTGGCTTATATTTTGATTTTGCGATGCCAATGTTTAATAAAACTGATTCAAAAGAAATGGATGCCCTACCTGCTCCAGAATCAACTGGTGATGCTGGTGGTGTAAATATCGCTGATACTTATAATCAAGTAGCGGGAGTGACTGAAGCGGATATTGCTAAAGTTCATGAAAGTGGTAAGTATTTAATTTATGGGCCAAGATATAAAGATCGGATTTATAAAATTGCGTTAGATGAATCTGGTAACCATACTGGTAATGCTCATGAATTAATATTCGAAGATTTTATGTACCAAAATATGATTTTATATAAAGATAAACTAATAGTCTTTGGTTATAAAATCACCTATCTTGAAAAAGATCCAGATAATCCTTATCACTATTATTATGATAGTATTGATTATAGTTATAGATACTGGCGCCCACATAAATATGAACCAGCATATTCTATCGTTGATACTAATTCAATGGAGATTTTAAAGAGTGAAAAATTAAACGGTTATTTAATAGACTTAAGAGTTACTGATGGTATTTTATATTTATTTGTTAGTGAAACTATTCAATTTGATGATGACGGTAATGTTTTACCAATGGATTTTGAATCATTATATTATTTCAAGGGCGAAAATAACTCTTTAGGTATTACTAGAATTTATGCAATTGATTTAAAAGATCCAGCATTTAAAACTAACAAAATTGGTTTTATGGGTCAAAACCAAACACTATATATGGGTAATGGATTAATTGTCTTAACTAACTATAAATGGAAATACTATGAAGGTCAAGGAACTTTATGGGCTAGATCTTATAATACTACTCAAGTAATTGCCATTAGTTATGATGAAACTGGTAACATGGCCTATGTAGGTTCTCAAGAAGTTGAAGGATATTTAAGTGATCAATATTTTCTAGATGTTCGTGAGGGAATGGTTAGAATCGTGACCACATTTGGTAAAAATGATTCAAATCATTTATATATCTTAAAACCAAATGAACAATCCGATAATTTAGATGTTATTGGTCATTTAACTGAAGGTTTAGGTAAACCAGGAGAACATGTAAAAAGTGTTACCTTTACCGAAACTTTAGCTAAAGTAGTAACCTTCTTACAAACTGACCCATTATATACCATTGATTTATCAAATCCTAGTAAACCAAAGATTATTGATGCTATTGAAGAACCAGGATTTTCAGGAGTTCTATTTACATGGGATGATCCAAATCATACGATTGGTATAGGATTTATGGCTGATGAAAATGGCAGAACCACTGGAATTAAAGTATCAGCTTATACTGATAGTTCCCAAGAACCATTTACGATTAATTTCCCATACGATGAATGTCGAATTTCTACCGAAGTATTATATAATCCAAGAGAAAACTTAATCATTGACCGCGTTAACGGAATCTTTGCTTTCATTGTTTCTCAAAATGTGATGACCAAAATTACTGAAGGCTCGAATGATTATTATTGGGGCACTGTTAAAACTATCTTTATGTTTAAAGTTGATTTTAACTCACCTGAAATCTTAGTTCAAAATAAGACACTATCATCTACACTATTAACAATCGACTCATTTGATTTTGAAAAGATCGTCATTGTTAATAACACAATGCACATCTTGGCAGAGAAAAGAGATATTACTTGGGATTTAGTTAATAATAGCCTAAATGAGCCATTATACTTTGTTAAAAACGAAATTCAATAATTAAAGTTTCTCCCTTTTACATAAACCCAAAAGAAGCCTGCGAAATCCGTAGGCTTCTTTTTTACTTATAAAAAGATTGTAAATAAAATGTAAAAGGTAGTATAATAAAATCAAGATTATAAATGTTGGAGGGGACTTATGACTACCGCAGAAATATTTAAGAACATAATGTTAGTTATTGGGGGACTCGCACTATTTTTATATGCAATTGAATTAATGTCAGCATCACTAAAAGCGGCAGCGGGTAATAAGTTAAAAATAATTATTGAAAAAGCTACTAACAAAATTTGGAAAGGTATTTTAGTTGGAATTGGATTAACGGCACTGATTCAATCATCATCAGCGACAACAGTCATTATTATCGGGCTTGTCAGTGTAGGATTAATGACCTTAAGACAAGGGGCCGCTGTTGTTATTGGGGCCAATATTGGGACAACAGTAACATCGATATTAATCGGTTTACCTGTAAGTAAATGGGGATTGTGGTTTATCGCCATTGGCGTCATTGTTTTCTTTGTTTTTTCACGAAAAGTTCCAAGAAACTTAGGTAGAAGTATTATCGGTTTTGGATTATTATTTGTTGGATTAGAGTTTTTAGGAACTGGAGTTAGAGATATTGCCCAAGCTCAATGGGCTCAAGATGCCTTAAGAACGTTTGGAAATCCAGAAGTTAAAGGATTTTGGTTTTTCGGATTAGGATTTTCTACCATTTTTACGATGGTAGTCCAGTCTTCATCAGCAACGGTTGGTGTCGTGCAAAAACTTTACGATATTGATGCTATTACTTTAATCGGAGCGATTCCAATGGTCTTAGGAGCCAATATTGGAACCACCATAACTGGGGCTCTTGCTAGTATTAAAGGTAGCAAAAATGCCAAAAGAGTGGCCTTTATTCATACCCTATATAACTTAATTGGAACAATTATAATCTTACCACTTATATCACCAATTTCTAAACTACTAGGCGCTGTTGAAACTAGATTTTTATCACCAGAAACTAAGATGATGACAATCGCTTTAGTTCATATGTTATTTAA
>JAAYXR010000083.1 GCA_012515785.1 Acholeplasmataceae bacterium
CATTGGCATCAACTTCAACACGATCCCATGAAGCATTTAAGACAAACTTAAATTTGAAAACCGTATTCTCTGGATGTGTTAATTCAATTTCGTATTTTCCTGTTACTTCATTTTTAGTTAATAAATGAGCCTTAGTTGCACTCCATTCATCTAAATTACTAATTAAATGAACTTCATTATCACCTGTAGTTTCAGGTACAGTAACGATAATTTTAAAGGTAACTGGATCTCCTAAAACAATATCAGGTAAATTCCATGTCGCAACGATATCATTAACTGTTGTCGTTTCAGCATCAGGAGTCAACAAGCGATTGCCAATTTCCTCGCCATCAGCACCTTTTTCAACATGCTCCCAGTCTTTACCATTTAAGTATTTATACTTAACTTCTTGGCCTACTTCTAATTCGATAACGACCGTAAACTTACCGGTTTCAATGTCTTTTGCCATTTCAATCGGATCGATTTCATTCCAGTTATTAAATGAGCCAACGATATAGACATGTTTTGTATCTGCTGGGACTTCAACTGAGAAAGTAACATTTACATTTTGTACTGGTGGAATATCTCCAGCCCAAAGAGCTACCGTATCAGTAATCGGAGCCATACCATCAGTAATAGTAACGGTTCTATTATCTTCCATTTCCGAACCATCAGCTAATTTTTCAACATAGTCCCAAGACTTACCATTAACATATTTATACTTTAGTTCATGACCAATTTTCATTGATTTAGAACCTTCATATTTTCCGTCAGCATTCTTCGTTAATAAAATTCCGTCTTCAACATCAAAATCGTTTAAGTTAGTAACAACATAAACTTCACCTATAGTATCCATTGGAACTTCAACAATAAATGTAACTAATGTTTCATCATCTGGAATAACAACTTCTCCTTCGGAAACATTAACTACAAGCGTGTCAACCGCTTCACCTTTCTTAAGCGTTAAAGTTGCCGTTCCCACTGCGACACCAGTAACGGTAATAAATCCTTCTTTAATAACCGCTGTAGCAACCAATTGATTACTACTAATAATTGTTAAATCAGGATCGTTGTAGACAATATTAGTTAGAATAATTGGAACGTCTTCTGAAATTCCTACTTCTATATTTAGCTCAGTATCTAAATCAATTGATAAGCTTTCAACTCTTAAATCTTCCCGAGCGATAACTTTAATTTCAACTGACGCCAATTCTTTTTGTTTATATAAGATTTTAAGTGTGGCAGTACCAGGAGCTACCGCTGTAACTTCGGCAAAACCATCAATCAATACTACTGTAAAAACATTAGGATTACTTGATTCAACAACTAAATCTTTGTTGTCAAACTTAACCCCAGTTAAGTGCATTGGTACTTTTTGTTCAAAACCTTCTTTGATTGTATAAGAAGCTTGATCAAATTCAACCTTAACCTTATCTCGACATGCAGATAAGCCTAAAATTAATGATAGTGTAATAAATAATGCAAACACAATTCTTCTTAATTTGTTCATACCAGATCTCCTTTCCGATATAAGTCTAAGCTTATATCGATTATTAGTATATTATCATACAACGGGTAAAAAAACAATATCACTTTGTAAAACGCAACACCGCAACCGCTTTCAACATTTTTTTCACTATTTCATAAAAATCCCGCTAAAAGCGGGACTTCATTTATTGATTGTTAGTTTCTGTTTTTTTAATGATTTTATTAATTTCAAAATTAGTAATGCGATTAATAACTGTGTTAATATGTGTTTCTAGAACAATTCTTAAAGCTTCTTTAATCTTGTTGTTAGCTGATTCAATGTTTTCGGTTTCTTTAGAAATTTCATTTAATTTCGTTTGAATATGTCTTAAAGAATTATCAAGAATTTGAGATTTCATTTGCTCAAATTCATTTAATATTTCAATTCGATCTTTAAACTTCTCTAACTCCTTATTTCGTTTTGATAATTCGGCGTGATATTGCATTGCAAACGCATAAATGATATTTAAGAAAGTAGTCATATATTGAGGTCTAACTAGATACATATTACTATATTCGGTGATCTTTCGAATCGGTGTATCATTTATGGCATCCCATTCAAGTTCACTTACAAGTAGAGCGTATGTAGTATTATTTTTTTCTCGATCTTCATCAAGTTTTTCATAGTGATCTTTATTCTTAGTTTTAGACTTTGACACTGTATGTTCTGACTTCATTTCAAGTGACACTGAAGCCAGTTCATTAACTTCAGTTTTTTCTTCACCGTCTAAATAAATTCTAAAAATAAAGTCCGCCTTGGTATCACCTTTAGTATCTTTATAAAACGTAACATTAGGAAGCATACTTAA
>JAAYXR010000084.1 GCA_012515785.1 Acholeplasmataceae bacterium
AGGCGTTGTTACAACTGAATTAAGTAACGGAGTTAAAGTAAAATCATGGACTGAAAATGAAATTACGACATTTGAAATTACTAGACAAACGCAAATGGGAACTAAAGTTGCAACAATTAAAAAGTATGTTGAAGATGGTAAAGACGTTATTGAGTTAAAACCTGAATGTTTCACCAGTGGTCGAACATTTAAATTTATAACCGGTAAAGATAATACTGGCAGTGATACTGTTGAGGTTGTAATACAAGAGAATTTTAGATTCTTTAGTATCGGTAATCAATTTCGAATTGTCATATCCTCACAAGAAACTGATTTACATATAGAATATACCTACGATTTCAAGGGAACTATTACAGTTGCCATTGCTGGAATTAGCTTTGAATATGAATTTCAAACTAAATCCAAACATGAAAAACGAAGAATGAGAAGAGCTAATCAAAATTAGCTCTTTTTTGTCTTAATTTGACTAAACAATCATAATATAATAACATATTAATGTAGGATGAAATATAAAAGGAGAAGACTATGACACCAAACCAAAAGAAAAGAAGATTTTTTATATTTTTAATAATTTCACTATTTTTAGCGATTATTATTAATACTCATACACTTAAAGCTGATGCTGGACCAAAACCATATATTGAGATTAATTTAAAAAACATGAAATCAAATGAGTATTATGTAACTTTACTTTCTGAAAGAAAAAACTACGGGCCACATCACTACCATGAAGAAGGAGAAGAAAAATACTATAATGATTATGATAAATATCCTGAAATTTGGGAAAAGTTTTATAATTATGTAGATAATAATGGCTTTTATTTTTGGAATAAATTTGAAAAATTTACTGGTGACGGAAGTTATCGTTGGGGATATTATCCACCCCAAACATTTAAATTACTACTCTATTTTCCACAAACTGATTCATTTGTCGTCTCAGAAATTTATGAAAGATATGCCTTTAGTAGTAAATTTACTTTTGATCTAAACCGAGTTAAATCTTTTAGCGGTAATATTGCATTAATAACTGAACCGGTTAAACTTGACAAGCAATCGGTATTTTTTAGTGAAATTTTTAAATTTTTATTTAGAGTTTCAATTACCGTAGGTATTGAAATGTTTATTGCCTTTTTATTTTTCTTTCGAATAAATGCTAAAGAATTTTCAATAATCGTTTTAGTTAATGTTTGTACCCAAGTTTTATTAAATATTGCCTTAAGTATTTGGACTTTTCATCTCGGCTTTGGTTGGATAGAAATCCCATTTTTAATTGCGATTGAGTTTATTATCTTTATTATTGAAGGTTTTGCCTACATAAAACTTTTAAAAGAAGAATTATTTGAAAGAAATGCTCCAAAATGGAAAGCATTTTCCTATTCATTTGTTGCTAATTTAGTCTCATTTGTATTAGGTTATCTTTTAGTAATGTTAACTACTTATTATTTTTAAAGTAAAAAGTAGGTATTTAAACTATCATTAATTGAGGTGATAGTTTGAAACGATATATTATTCCAATTGGTATTATAATCTTTATTATTAATTCAACGATAATTTATATCTTACGACCAAAAAGCAATACTTACCACTATAGTAGTCCACAAATAATGACCGTTGAAATTTACGGAGAAATATATTTTCCTGGGAAATATCAAATCTTAGAAAATAGCACTTTAAACGATTTAATAAACTACGCTCAAGGGGTAAAACCAACAGCTGATGTATCATCAATTAATTTAAATGAAGTCTTACAACCCAACTTCACCTACCATA
>JAAYXR010000085.1 GCA_012515785.1 Acholeplasmataceae bacterium
ATTAGAGCGCTTCAAGAACAAACCGAAGAATACCTTCGTCTAGGTGGCTATTATGATGTCGAAGTTACCACTGTCTTCCACCAATGGATGGGCGGATTTCCAGCTAGTGAATCAGAAGCGTTAGGGCTAATTTCACTTTCATCGGTAGTGGGGGCATTATCAGGCGCCACTAAAATAATTACTAAAACAACCCATGAATCAATTGGAATTCCAACGAAAGAAGCGAATGGTGAAGGGATAAAAGCGACTAAATTTGTTGTTAATTTATTAAAAGATCAAAAGTTTCCTGAAAGTAAAGAATTAACGACTGAGATTAATCAAATTAAACGCGAAGTTAAATGTTTAATGGATGCAGTTATGCATTTAGGAAACAATGATTTAGCTGTAGGAACTGTTAAAGCTTTCGAACAAGGAGTAATTGATGTTCCATTTGCTCCAAGTAGATACAATAAAGGTGATATTTTACCAGCTAGAGATAACGAAGGTAGAATTAGAATTTTAGAATTTGGTAATTTAGGCTTATCAGAAGAAATTAAAAATTTCCATAGAAAAAAAATTAAAGAAAGAGCAGATTATGAAGGACGCGAAGTATCATTTCAGTTGACAGTCGATGATATCTACGCTGTATCTCAAGGTTCATTAGTGGGAAGACCACAAAGAAAGGAATAGTATAAAATGAAAATTAAACACGTAATATTATCAAGATCAACAACCGGTTTTTACTTTGATGATCAAAAAGCGATTAAATCCGGAAAAGTTTCACATGATGGATTCTTTTATTCAGGAACCCCACAAACCGAAGGTTTTACTTCAATTAGACAAAAAGGCGAAGCTATTTCAATTCAATTAATTTTAGAAGACGGAACTATCGGATATGGTGATTGTGCCGCAGTCCAATATAGTGGTGCTGGCGGAAGAGATCCATTGTTTTTAGCTGATAAAAATATTAAATTTATCGAAAAAAATATCGTTCCACTTTTAATTGGCGTTGATGTAACTAGATTTAGAGAAAACGCCGAGAAATTTGATCGATTATTAATTAATGGTAAGCACGTTCATACAGCAATTCGTTATGGTGTAACTCAAGCACTATTAAGTGCTACAGCAAATTTCCATAAATTAACTATGGCTGAAATCATTCGCAAAGAATATAACATTAAAAATAAAACATATAAGAAAATTCCAATTTTCTCACAAAGTGGTGATAATAGATATGGTGCGGCCGATCAAATGATTATATCTAAAGCGGAAATATTACCACACGCTTTAATTAATAATGTTGAAGAAAAATTAGGCTATAATGGTGAGATTTTATATGAATATGTGAAATGGTTAATTAATCGGATTAACACGAAAAAAATTGATCCAGAATATCACCCAGTGATTCAACTTGATGTTTATGGTACGATGGGTGAAGCATTCAATTTAGATATTTCTAAAATTGGTGATTATATTATTTCACTTGAAAAATTATGTCACCCATATGAATTAAGAATTGAAGGACCAGTTGATACCGGTGAAAAGATGTCAACGATGGAAGCGTTAAGAGATTTAAGAGTTTATTTAGAATCTAAAGGTTCTAATGTAAAAATTGTCGCTGATGAATGGTGTAATACCTTAGAAGATATCAAAATGTTTGCTGATAATAAAGCCGGACATATTTTACAAATTAAAACTCCGGACTTAGGTGGAGTTAATAATGTCGTTGAAGCAGCATTATATTGTAATAAAAAAGATATTGGTTCATATATTGGAGGAACATGTAATGAAACTAACATCTCCGCTCAAACAACAACCAATATCGCTATCGCTTGTAATGCCAAACAAATGCTTGGAAAACCAGGTATGGGCGTTGATGAAGGGCGCATGATTATTAAAAATGAAATGAACCGTGTCGTGGCATTAGCTAATGCACGTTTGAAGTGGTGATTTAGTTTTGAAAGTAGGAATTGCTGGAACATTAGAATCTAATGACTGCATTATTACAGTCTTAGAATCAGATAAATTAATCATAGAAGTTAAAAGTGTCGTCTATGACTTTTTTGGTAAGCATATTGAAAGTTTTATTAAAAATATCTTAGATGAATTAAAAATTAAAAATATAAAAGTTATTTGCGAAGATAAAGGTGCGTTAGATTACACCATTAAGGCACGATTAATTACCGCAATTAAAAGATTGGAGGAACAAAAATGAGAAGAAGTTTATTATTTATTCCGAGTAATAATCCAGGAATGCTAGAATCATCTTCTTTATTTGGAAGTGATAGTGTTATCTTTGATTTAGAAGATTCAGTCAGTGTTAGTGAAAAAGATAATTCACGCAATCTTTTAATATCCTTTTTAAATAGTAAAGAAAAATTGAACTTAGAAGTAGTAGTTAGAATTAATGCTAGTGACACTCCGTTTTATTACGCCGATCTTGAAGCGGTAGTAACCCCAAAGATTGATACGATAATGTTGCCAAAAGCTAGTGTCAAGACACTAAGCAAACTAGATAAAGATTTATCAAAAATTGAAAAAGAAAAACAATTAGTAAATAAAATTAAAATTATTCCAATTATTGAACTAGCCAGTTCATTAATTGAAGCTAGTGAAATTGCGGCGATGCCACGAGTTGACGGTCTTTTATTAGGGGCCGAAGATTTATCAAGTGATTTAGAAGTTGTTAGAACTGAAGAAGGACTGGAAATATTATATGCCAGAATGGTAGTCATTACGGCTGCTAAGGCTAAGAAAATTGATGCGATCGATACACCATTTCCTAATGTTTTTGATAACGATAAACTTAAAAAAGATTGCGAGTTTGTTAAAAGAATGGGGATGAATGCGAAAGCGTGTATCCATCCAAATCAAATTGAAGTAGTAAATGAAGTGTTTTCACCAACCCAAGCCGAGATTAATTGGGCAACTAAAGTCTTAATGGCTAAAGAAGAAGCAGAAAAAAAGAATCAAGGTGTTTTTAGTTTAGACGGTAAAATGGTTGATAAACCAGTAATTTTAAGAGCCGAAAAGATTATTTTAAAAGCTAAGAAATATAAAATATTATGAAAAGATTAGATAAGTTTCCTAAATTTAAATCAAGTGATAATTACACCAAAAGTAAAAGAACTTTAATCCCAGAAGTCTTAAGAAGGGGAGAGGTTAAGTTTTTTACTAATATTTCGGATGTTTTTGACTATTACAACATTAAAAGTAAGATGACATTATCATTTCATCATCATTTAAGAAATGGTGATTATGTTTTAAATTTAGTTTGCCAAGAAATTTTATCAAGAGATATTAAAAACTTAAATTTCGCTCCGTCTTCAATTTTTCCTAATAATGAGATTTTATCAAAACTAATTGAAAATAAAAATGTTACCAATATTAGAACCAATTATATGTCTGGTTCAGTAAGCAAGACCATTCAAAACGGAAGTTTAGATGGACTCCTTTTAATGGATACTCATGGGGGCCGGGCTAGAGCGATTGAAGCCGGAGAAATAGAAATTGACATTGCTTTTTTAGCAACCCCTCAAGTTGATAAATATGGCAATGGCTATGGTGGAGCTGGCAAAAATTCATGTGGCACACTAGGTTATGCCATAAGCGATTTAATGTATGCTAAAAAAGTAGTATTAGTGACTGATAATTTAGTTGAATTAATTGAAAATCCTGATTTTGATCAAAAATATGTTGATGCCGTATTAGTAATTGATTCCATTGGTAATAAAGAAGGGATCGTCTCAGGAACAACAAGAATTACAAGAGATCCAATTGGACTTTTAATTGCTAAAAAAACAGCTCAAATTATTGATAAACTTGGGCTTGTTAAAGATGGGTTTTCAATTCAAACTGGAGCTGGTGGAACATCACTTGCTGTGGCTAGTTACTTAAAAGATATTATGAAAGAACGCAAAGTTACTGGTAGTTTTGCTTCAGGGGGGATCACTAGTTATTTTGTCGATTTATTAAATGAAGGATATTTTAATAAATTATACGATGTTCAGTGCTTCGATTTAGATGCTGTGAAATCATATCATGAAAACCCAAAGCATCTTGCGATGTCCGCATCTAAATATGCTAATCCATATGATGATCCCATTGTTAATCAATTAGATGTAGTGATTTTAGGGGCGACTGAAGTTGACCTTGATTTTAACGTAAACGTCACTACTGATTCGTTTGGAAACATTATTGGTGGTAGTGGTGGGCACGCCGATACAGCTTACGGAGCTAAAGTAACGATTATTGTAGCTAATTTATTACGTTCCCGAATTTCTTTAGTAAAAGAAAGAGTATTAACAATTACTACGCCAGGTGAAGATGTTGATATTATTGTGACTGAAAGAGGAGTAGCAGTAAATCCAAGACGACAAGATGTTATTGAAAAGTTAAAAAATAGTAATGTTGATTTAATGACAATTAACGAGTTGTATGACTTAGCTATCAAAATCGCTGGTAAACCAGAAATCTTAAAGATAAAAGATAAAAAAGTCATTGGTGCCGTTATCTATCGTGATGGTAGTTTAATTGATTACTTATATTCGAAATGAGGATATAAATGTTTGTAAAAAGGGCGTTACTAAAAACTGAAAAAGATAATATTATTCAATTCCTAAATAGTATGGATTTGTTTTGGGATGAAGATATAGTCGATACATATTATATAGAAATTAATAATGAAGTAATCGCAACCGGCTCAAGAAGTGATAAGGTAATTAAATGTTTAGCAGTTAAAAAAGAGTGGCAATCGCATAAGTTAATTTCTTTAATTATTGACGTTATTACTGAATCATTTTTTAAAGAAGGTATTTATCATTATTTCGTCGTAACACGTCTAGAAAACGAAGAAATTTTTAAATCATTAGGATTTAAAGAAATTATTAAAAATGATTTAATCATCTTTATGGAAAAAGGAATTTCTTCAATTAATTTAAAACTAATCGCGTTAAAAGAAGGCTTAGAGCGTGAGTTAAAGATTAATTTAGATAAATTAAATATTGGAGCGATTGTTTTAAATGCTAATCCTGTAACTAATGGTCATTTAAAGTTAATTGAATATGCTAGTAAATATCATGATTTACTGTTATTATTTTTAGTTGAAGAAGAAAAATCATGGCTAACATATATTGAAAGAACATCTTTATTATTCATTTCAACTCAACATTTAGGAAACATTAAAATTTTGCCGTCAACCGAATACTTAGTATCAAGTGCAACTTTTCCAAATTACTTTTTAAAAGATAACGTATCACGCTATGAATATATGGCAATGGTTGATTCGTTAATTTTTAAAAAGTATTTTATGCCAATATTTAATATTAAAAAAAGATATATTGGAACTGAAACAAAACCATATATGATTTCATATAATAATGCCTTAGTTAAGGCTTTAGATGATAAGATTGAAGTTATCGAAAGATACGAAGAAAATGGCGTTACTATATCAAGTTCACATGTAAGGGACTTAATCTTTAGTAACGGAGTTGATGCGGTTTTGAAATATATTCCAAAACAGGCGCAAACGTTATTTAAAAAGATAGTAAGGAGTAAGGTTGATGGATAAGATGATATTAGAAAAAGACCAGTATTATCAAAATATTATTACAAATCTAGAAGATTATGATGTATGTATTAACATGTCGGTAAACGCTCCAGGAGATTCAAAATATTCAAATGAAGCTAAGTTATTAGTTTCATATTTTGACAAATTGATTACTTATGATTATGTCAAAAAAGAGGTTCATAATACCTTAAAAGGGATTCAAATTAATTATTATTTAAACGGGGTAAAAGGATCTCTGGTTAAACAAGAGATGATTAGACTTGAAGATAATCATCCACTAGGTAGATTCATTGATTTAGATGTTTTTGAGAGAAATAGTAAAAAAAGTTTATCGAGAGAAACTTTAAGAAAATGTTATTTATGTGATTTGCCAGCCTTTGTTTGTCAAAGAGACAATAATCATCGAAAAATCGATTTAGAAATATATTTTAAACGTGAAATATTAAATTATTTAGGCGACGTAATCTCTAATTTAATTAAAGAAAGTATTTTATTAGAATTAAATTTAGACCCTAAATTTGGTTTAGTTACTCCGTATACTAATGGCTCTCATAATGATATGAATTATGAATTAATGCTAAAAGCGGCAGATAAAATTATTCCTTACTTAAGAGAAATATTTAAAGCAACCGTAAGAATTGGTAATCTTTATGAATTAATTACGAATAACCAAGTTATCGGTAAATTAGCTGAAGCAGTCATGTTAAATACGACCAATGGTGTTAATTGTTATAAAGGATTGATTTATAATTTAGGTTTAATGATTACGGCATCAACTTATTCTCTTGTTAATTTGCAAAACTTTGATTATTCATATTGTGTTGCCAAAGAATTATCAAAACAAACATTTAAAGGCGAAGAATTAAATACTTTTGGTCAAAAAGTATATAAAAAATATAACTTTGGCGGAATTAGAAAAGAAGCCTTACAAGGTTACCCTAGTATTAGACAAACTATACCAATGTTAGTTGATTATCAAGATAAAACCCTAATGGAAG